>NZ_WJZM01000006.1:0-128921 GCF_021609545.1 Pseudomonas sp. PA-1-6B | reverse complement strand
ACCGCAGGAATGGATATGTACACGGTCCAACTGTGTTGACTGTCAGGCCGTCTTCGCAGGCAAGCCAGCTCCCACATTGGATCGCGGGGCATCAGTTATATCTGTGTCGGCTGCCAGGCCGTCACGGTAGCAAGCTCCCTCGCCACAGATTTAGCGTCGTGCCGAAGTTGTGTAGATACCTATGCTGCGATGGCGGTGGGTCAGAGGCAGGTGTTTCAGCTGATCCGCCGCCATCGCAGGCAAGCCAGCTCCCACATTGACCGCGCCCTATCCATAGTTTTTTGCTGAAAACATTGATCCAGAGCGGTATCCGCGCACATCCGATCGGTTAAAAGAACCGTTGCGACAACTAAGCGACACTCAAGCAAGTAACGGTAACTTCCCGCGCCACATGAGAAACACTCGCTTACACCCCTCGCAAACAATATTCATTATCATTTGGCACCTGAAAACTTCGTTACAGCTTAAACAAAACATAATTGATGAAAAGCCCGCTAATGCCCACACCACAAGGGCTACAGCCCCAAGAAGGTGCACTATGTGCTTATTCCACCGAATAATTTCGCCCTGGGAATTTTACTTGCCCGGTGTTTAGCCATAAAATCACCGCGATTGATTGCAGTGCGACATATCGTCACTGCATCGTTACTTTTTCGAGCTCAGAGACCTTTGCTCTCTGTTAAGGATTTCCAGCATGACCGACGCGACAGGACTCATGGCCCACAACTGGGGCTTTGCCATTTTCCTTCTCGGTGTTGTAGGCCTTTGCGCCTTCATGCTCGGCGTGTCCAGCCTCCTCGGGTCAAAAGCCTGGGGCCGCAGCAAAAACGAACCGTTCGAATCCGGCATGCTGCCTACAGGTGGCGCCCGCTTGCGGCTCTCAGCCAAATTCTATCTGGTCGCGATGTTGTTCGTGATCTTCGATATCGAAGCCCTCTTTCTCTTTGCATGGTCTGTGTCCGTCCGCGAAAGCGGCTGGACCGGATTCGTCGAAGCTCTCGTTTTCATAGCAATTCTGTTGGCAGGTCTTGTCTACCTGTTCCGAGTGGGCGCCCTTGACTGGGCTCCGGAAGCTCGTCGCAAGCGGCAAGCGAAGCTGAAACAATGAGGCTTTGGCAATGCAATACAATCTCACCAGGATCGACCCGGATGCTCCTAACGAGCAGTACCCCATCGGCGAACGGGAAACCGTTTCCGACCCGTTAGAAGACCAAGTCCACAAAAACATCTACATGGGCAAGCTGGAAGACGTGCTGAGTGGCGCGGTCAACTGGGGGCGTAAAAACTCCCTGTGGCCGTACAACTTCGGCCTTTCGTGCTGCTACGTGGAAATGACCACCGCCTTCACGGCGCCCCACGACATCGCGCGCTTCGGCGCCGAAGTTATCCGGGCCTCGCCGCGCCAGGCGGATTTCATGGTTATCGCCGGTACCTGCTTCATCAAGATGGCGCCGATCATCCAGCGTCTCTATGAGCAAATGCTCGAGCCTAAATGGGTTATCTCCATGGGTTCGTGCGCCAACTCCGGTGGCATGTACGACATCTACTCGGTCGTTCAAGGGGTGGACAAGTTCCTGCCCGTGGACGTCTACGTGCCTGGCTGCCCGCCCCGTCCCGAAGCGTTCCTGCAAGGCTTGATGCTGTTGCAGGAATCGATTGGCAAGGAGCGTCGCCCACTGTCCTGGGTGGTCGGTGATCAAGGCGTTTATCGCGCCGAGATGCCGTCTCAAAAGGAACAGCGCCGCGAACAGCGAATCGCAGTCACCAACCTGCGCAGCCCCGACGAAGTCTGATCCAGCACCGCTTCTTTTATAGAACGAAAACCTGGCTTCATTCTTTACGTTGACCGAAAGCGATAAAAAACCATGACTACAGGCAGTGCTCTGTACATCCCGCCTTATAAGGCAGACGACCAGGATGTGGTTGTCGAACTCAATAACCGTTTTGGCCCTGACGCCTTCACCGCCCAGGCCACACGCACCGGTATGCCGGTGCTGTGGGTGGCGCGTGCCAGGCTCGTCGAAGTCCTGACCTTCCTGCGCAACCTGCCCAAGCCGTACGTCATGCTCTATGACCTGCATGGCGTGGACGAGCGTCTGCGCACCAAGCGCCAGGGCCTGCCGAGCGGCGCCGATTTCACCGTGTTCTACCACCTGATGTCGCTGGAACG
This sequence comes from Pseudomonas sp. PA-1-6B, assembly GCF_021609545.1. Lineage (NCBI taxonomy): Bacteria > Pseudomonadati > Pseudomonadota > Gammaproteobacteria > Pseudomonadales > Pseudomonadaceae > Pseudomonas > Pseudomonas sp. PA-1-6B. The sequence goes on along the minus strand of NZ_WJZM01000006.1, from coordinate 126,751 downwards.
TAACAGCGACGTGATGATCAAGGTTGCGCTGAGCGAGAGCGACCTGAGCATCCCGACCGTGACCGGTATCTGGCCGAACGCCAGCTGGTACGAGCGTGAAGTCTGGGACATGTTCGGTATCGACTTCCCGGGCCACCCGCACCTGACGCGCATCATGATGCCGCCGACCTGGGAAGGTCACCCGCTGCGCAAGGACTTCCCTGCCCGCGCCACCGAATTCGACCCGTTCAGCCTCAACCTGGCCAAGCAGCAGCTTGAAGAAGAGGCGGCGCGCTTCCGCCCCGAAGACTGGGGCATGAAGCGTTCCGGCACCAACGAGGACTACATGTTCCTCAACCTGGGCCCGAACCACCCTTCGGCTCACGGTGCCTTCCGTATCATCCTGCAACTGGACGGCGAAGAGATCGTCGACTGCGTCCCGGACATCGGCTACCACCACCGTGGCGCCGAGAAGATGGCCGAGCGCCAGTCCTGGCACAGCTTCATCCCGTACACCGACCGTATCGACTACCTCGGCGGCGTGATGAACAACCTGCCGTACGTGCTCTCGGTCGAGAAGCTGGCCGGTATCAAGGTACCGGACCGCGTCGACACCATCCGCATCATGATGGCCGAGTTCTTCCGCATCACCAGCCACCTGCTGTTCCTGGGTACCTATATCCAGGACGTCGGCGCCATGACCCCGGTGTTCTTCACCTTCACCGACCGTCAGCGTGCCTACAAGGTCATCGAAGCCATCACCGGTTTCCGCCTGCACCCGGCCTGGTACCGCATCGGCGGCGTGGCGCACGACCTGCCGAACGGCTGGGAACGCCTGGTCAAGGAATTCATCGACTGGATGCCCAAGCGCCTGGACGAGTACCAGAAAGCCGCCCTGGACAACAGCATCCTCAAAGGCCGCACCATCGGTGTCGCGCAGTACAACACCAAAGAGGCCCTGGAATGGGGCGTCACCGGTGCCGGCCTGCGTTCCACCGGTTGCGACTTCGACCTGCGTAAAGCGCGCCCGTACTCCGGCTACGAGAACTTCGAGTTCGAAGTACCGCTGGCGGCCAATGGCGATGCCTACGACCGTTGCATCGTGCGCGTCGAAGAAATGCGCCAGAGCCTGAAGATCATCGAACAGTGCATGCGCAACATGCCGGCCGGCCCGTACAAGGCGGATCACCCGCTGACCACGCCGCCGCCCAAAGAGCGCACGCTGCAACACATCGAAACCCTGATCACGCACTTCCTGCAGGTTTCGTGGGGCCCGGTGATGCCGGCCAACGAATCCTTCCAGATGATCGAAGCGACCAAGGGTATCAACAGCTATTACCTGACGAGCGATGGCGGCACCATGAGCTACCGCACCCGGATTCGTACCCCAAGTTTTGCCCACTTGCAGCAGATCCCTTCGGTGATCAAAGGCGAGATGGTCGCGGACTTGATTGCGTACCTGGGTAGTATCGATTTCGTTATGGCCGACGTGGACCGCTAAGCATGAACAGCACGCTTATCCAGACAGACCGTTTCACCTTGAGTGAAACCGAGCGCTCGGCCATCGAGCACGAGCTGCATCACTACGAAGACCCGCGCGCGGCGTCGATCGAAGCCCTGAAGATCGTCCAGAAGGAACGTGGCTGGGTGCCCGACGGCGCCCTCTACGCCATCGGCGAGATCCTCGGCATTCCCGCCAGTGACGTTGAAGGCGTGGCGACGTTCTACAGCCAGATCTTCCGCCAGCCGGTTGGCCGCCACATCATTCGCGTGTGCGACAGCATGGTCTGCTACATCGGTGGCCATGAGTCCGTGGTCAGCGAAATCCAGGCCAAGCTGGGCATCGGCCTCGGCCAGACCACCCCGGACGGCCGCTTCACGCTGCTGCCGGTGTGCTGCCTGGGCAACTGCGACAAGGCGCCGGCGTTGATGATCGACGACGACACATTCGGTGACGTACAGCCCGCTGGCGTCACCCAATTGCTCGAGGGCTACCCATGACCCTGACTTCCTTCGGCCCGGCCAACCTGATCAAGCGTTCGGCCGAGACTCACCCCCTCACCTGGCGCCTGCGTGACGACGGCGAGCCGGTATGGCTCGACGAGTACCAGGCCAAGAACGGCTACGCGGCTGCGCGCAAAGCCTTCGCCGACATGGCCCAGGACGATATCGTCCAGACCGTGAAGGACGCCGGCCTCAAGGGCCGCGGCGGTGCGGGCTTCCCCACCGGCGTGAAGTGGGGCCTGATGCCCAAAGACGAATCCATCAACATCCGTTACCTGCTGTGCAACGCGGATGAAATGGAGCCCAACACCTGGAAAGACCGCATGCTGATGGAGCAACTGCCCCATCTGCTGATCGAAGGCATGCTGATCAGTGCCCGTGCGCTGAAAACCTACCGCGGCTACATCTTCCTGCGTGGCGAGTACACCACCGCCGCCAAGCACCTGAACCGTGCCGTGGAAGAAGCCAAGGCCGCCGGCCTGCTGGGCAAGAACATCCTCGGTTCCGGTTTCGACTTCGAACTGTTCGTGCACACCGGGGCCGGGCGTTATATCTGCGGTGAAGAAACCGCACTGATCAACTCCCTCGAAGGCCGCCGCGCCAACCCGCGCTCCAAGCCGCCCTTCCCCGCCGCCGTCGGCGTATGGGGCAAGCCGACCTGCGTGAACAACGTCGAGACCCTGTGCAACGTGCCGGCGATCATCGCCGACGGCGTGGACTGGTACAAATCCCTGGCCCGCGAAGGCAGCGAAGACATGGGCACCAAGCTCATGGGCTTCTCCGGCAAGGTCAAGAACCCAGGCCTGTGGGAGCTGCCGTTCGGCGTGACCGCTCGCGAGCTGTTCGAGGACTACGCCGGCGGCATGCGCGACGGCTACACCTTGAAAGCCTGGCAGCCAGGCGGTGCCGGCACCGGTTTCCTGCTCCCTGAGCATCTGGATGCACAAATGTATGCCGGCGGTATCGGCAAGGTGGGCACCCGGATGGGTACCGGCCTGGCGATGGCGGTGGACAACACGGTGAACATGGTCTCGTTGCTGCGCAACATGGAGCAGTTCTTTGCCCGCGAATCCTGCGGTTTCTGCACCCCATGCCGCGACGGTTTGCCGTGGAGCGTCAAGCTGCTGATGGCCCTGGAAAATGGCGAAGGCCGCGAGGGTGACATCGAAACCCTGCTCGGCCTGGTCGGCTTCCTCGGCCCAGGCAAGACCTTCTGCGCTCACGCACCGGGCGCCGTGGAGCCATTGGGCAGCGCAATCAAATACTTCCGCTCGGAGTTCGAAGCCGGCATCGCGCCCACCAGCGCCGCCGTCCCGCCTCTGGCAAAGCCGATCGTAGTCGGCGCGTAACGCTTAAACAGGCGAAGGGTCCGTGCCCTTCGCCTGCTCATGTGCTGACGCCGTAAAGGCTGTGTAGATGCACATGAATAACAAGATTCCATTAGCCACGCCCGCTGACAACGGGCCAACGAAGAACTTTGAACCATGGCCACTATCCACGTAGACGGCAAAGCGCTCGAAGTCGATGGGGCGGACAACCTGTTACAGGCGTGTCTGTCACTCGGCCTCGACATCCCGTATTTCTGCTGGCACCCCGCACTTGGTAGCGTCGGTGCCTGTCGCCAGTGTGCGGTCAAGCAATACACCGATGAGAACGACACCCGTGGTCGTATCGTCATGTCCTGCATGACCCCAGCCACCGACAACACCTGGATCTCCATCGACGATGAAGAATCCAAGGCGTTCCGCGCCAGCGTTGTCGAATGGCTGATGACCAACCACCCCCACGACTGCCCGGTCTGTGAGGAAGGCGGTCACTGCCACCTGCAAGACATGACGGTGATGACCGGCCACAACGAGCGCCGTTATCGCTTCACCAAGCGTACCCACCAGAACCAGGACCTCGGCCCGTTCATTTCCCACGAAATGAACCGCTGCATCGCCTGCTACCGCTGCGTGCGCTTCTATAAGGACTACGCCGGCGGCACTGACCTGGGCGTCTTTGGCGCCCACGACAACGTGTACTTCGGTCGCGTTGAAGACGGCGTGCTGGAGAGCGAGTTTTCCGGCAACCTCACTGAGGTTTGCCCGACCGGTGTATTCACTGACAAGACTCACTCCGAACGCTACAACCGTAAGTGGGACATGCAATTTGCACCAAGCATCTGCCATGGCTGCTCCAGCGGTTGCAACATCTCCCCGGGCGAGCGCTACGGCGAACTGCGTCGTATCGAAAACCGCTTCAATGGTTCGGTCAACCAGTACTTCCTGTGCGACCGTGGCCGTTTCGGCTACGGCTACGTCAACCGCGAAGACCGCCCACGCCAGCCCCTGCTGGCCGATGGCGCCAAGCTGAGCCTGGACGCCGCGCTGGATAAGGCTGCCGACCTGCTGCGTGGCCGCACTATCGTCGGTATTGGTTCGCCACGCGCCAGCCTCGAAAGCAACTTCGCGTTGCGCGAGCTGGTAGGTGCCGAGCACTTCTACTGCGGTATCGAAGCGGGCGAGCTGGAGCGCATCCGCCTGGTCCTGCAAGTGCTGAACGACAGCCCGCTGCCCGTGCCGAACATGCGCGACATCGAAGACCACGATGCGATCTTCGTACTTGGTGAAGACCTGACCCAGACCGCTGCACGCATCGCGCTGTCGCTGCGTCAGTCGGTCAAAGGCAAGGCCGAAGAGATGGCCGACGCCATGCGCGTACAGCCGTGGCTCGACGCTGCCGTGAAGAACATCGGTCAGCACGCGCTGAACCCGCTGTTTATCGCCTCCCTGGCTGAAACCAAGCTCGACGACATCGCTGAAGAATGCGTACACGCCGCGCCGGACGACCTGGCGCGCCTCGGTTTCGCCGTGGCCCACGCCCTGGACGCCAGCGCACCCGCCGTTGAAGGCCTGGACGCTGAAGCTGTCGAGTTGGCTCAGCGCATTGCCGACGCCCTACTGGCGGCCAAGCGCCCGCTGATCATTGCCGGTACCTCGTTGGGTTCCAAGGCGCTGATCGAAGCCGCCGCCAACATCGCCAAGGCCCTGAAGCTGCGCGACAAAAATGGCTCCATCAGCCTGGTAGTGCCGGAAGCCAACAGCCTTGGCCTGGCCATGCTCGGTGGCGAGTCCGTGGACGCTGCGCTGCAAGCGGTGACCGACGGCAACGCCGACGCCATCGTGGTGCTGGAAAACGACCTGTACACCCGCACCGCTGCCGCCAAGGTTGACGCTGCACTGGATGCTGCCAAGGTGCTGATCGTCGCCGACCACCAGAAGACCGCGACCAGCGAGCGTGCCGACCTGGTGCTGCCAGCCGCCACCTTCGCCGAAGGCGACGGTACTCTGGTCAGCCAGGAAGGCCGCGCCCAGCGCTTCTTCCAGGTGTTCGATCCGAAGTACATGGACGCCAGCATCCTGGTGCACGAAGGCTGGCGCTGGCTGCATGCCCTGCGTGCCACCCTGCTGAACCAGCCGATCGACTGGACCCAGCTCGACCACGTGACGGCTGCCACCGCCGCCAGCGCGCCGCAGCTTGCTCGTATTGTCGATGCCGCGCCGTCTGCCGCGTTCCGCATCAAGGGCCTGAAACTGGCACGTGAGCCGCTGCGTTACTCCGGTCGTACCGCCATGCGCGCCGACATCAGCGTGCATGAACCGCGTACCCCGCAAGACAACGACACCGCGTTTGCCTTCTCCATGGAAGGTTATTCGGGTTCGGCCGAACCGCGTCAGCAGGTGCCGTTTGCCTGGTCGCCGGGCTGGAACTCGCCGCAGGCCTGGAACAAGTTCCAGGACGAAGTCGGTGGTCACATCCGCGCTGGCGACCCGGGCACCCGCCTGATCGAAACCAGCGGTGACTCGCTGAACTGGTTCGCTGCGGTACCGCGTCCGTTCAATCCGGCGCCGGGTACCTGGCAGGTCGTGCCGTTCTTCCACCTGTTCGGCAGCGAAGAAACTTCTTCCAAGGCCGCGCCGGTTCAAGAGCGCATTCCTGCCGCCTATGTGTCCGTGGCCAAGTCCGAAGCCGACCGCCTGGGCGTCAACGACGGTGCCTTGCTCAGCCTCAACGTGGCCGGCCAGACCTTGCGTCTGCCGCTGCGTATCAACGATGAGTTGGGTGCCGGCCTGGTTGCACTGCCTAAAGGCATCGCCGGTATTCCGCCTGCCATTTTCGGCAAAACCGTTGACGGTCTGCAGGAGGCAGCGCAATGACTTGGTTCACGCCGGAAGTAATTGACGTGATCATCTCGGTGGTCAAGGCCATCGTGATCCTGTTGGCCGTGGTCGTCGCGGGCGCCCTGCTCAGCTTCGTCGAACGTCGCCTGCTGGGCTGGTGGCAGGACCGTTACGGTCCGAACCGCGTTGGCCCGTTCGGCATGTTCCAGATCGCTGCCGACATGCTGAAAATGTTCTTCAAGGAAGACTGGACCCCGCCGTTTGCCGACAAGGTGATCTTCACCCTGGCACCGGTCGTGGCCATGAGCGCCTTGCTGATTGCGTTTGCGATCATCCCGATCACCCCGACCTGGGGCGTGGCGGACCTGAACATCGGTTTGCTGTTCTTCTTCGCCATGGCCGGTTTGTCGGTATACGCGGTGCTGTTCGCCGGTTGGTCGAGCAACAACAAGTTCGCCCTGCTGGGCAGCTTGCGTGCCTCGGCCCAAACCGTATCCTATGAAGTGTTCATGGGGTTGGCACTGATGGGCATCGTGGTGCAGGTTGGCTCGTTCAACATGCGCGACATCGTCGAGTACCAGGCGCAGAACCTGTGGTTCATCATTCCGCAGTTCTTTGGCTTCTGCACCTTCTTCATCGCTGGCGTGGCCGTGACTCACCGTCACCCCTTCGACCAGCCGGAAGCGGAACAGGAACTGGCCGACGGTTACCACATTGAATATGCCGGCATGAAGTGGGGCATGTTCTTCGTCGGTGAGTACATCGGCATCATCTTGATCTCGGCCCTGCTGGTCACGCTGTTCTTCGGCGGCTGGCACGGTCCGTTCGGCATCCTGCCGCAGTTGGCCTTCTTCTGGTTCTTCCTGAAGACCGCGTTCTTCATCATGCTGTTCATCCTGCTGCGCGCCTCGATTCCGCGCCCGCGCTATGACCAGGTGATGGATTTCAGCTGGAGATTCTGCCTGCCGCTGACCCTGATCAATTTGCTGGTGACGGCTGCCGTCGTGTTGTTGAACACGCCCGCTGCCGCGGTTCAGTGAGGATTTGACCCATGTTCAAATATATTGGCGACATCGTTAAGGGTACCGGTACCCAGTTGCGAAGCCTGGTGATGGTGTTCGGTCACGGCTTTCGCAAACGCGACACCCTGCAATACCCCGAAGAAGCGGTGTACCTGCCGCCGCGCTATCGCGGCCGCATCGTACTGACCCGCGACCCCGACGGCGAAGAGCGTTGCGTAGCCTGCAACCTGTGCGCCGTGGCGTGCCCGGTGGGTTGCATTTCCCTGCAGAAAGCTGAAACCGAAGATGGTCGCTGGTACCCGGACTTCTTCCGCATCAACTTCTCGCGCTGCATTTTCTGCGGCCTCTGCGAGGAAGCTTGCCCGACCACCGCGATCCAGCTGACGCCGGATTTCGAGATGGCCGAGTTCAAACGTCAGGACCTGGTGTACGAGAAAGAAGATCTTTTGATCTCTGGTCCCGGTAAAAACCCTGATTACAACTTCTATCGTGTTGCAGGTATGGCCGTTGCCGGTAAGCCAAAAGGCGCCGCACAAAACGAAGCCGAGCCGATCAACGTGAAGAGCTTGCTGCCTTAAGGAAGAAAGATGGAATTCGCTTTCTATTTCGCATCGGGTATTGCAGTGGTGTCCACGCTTCGCGTGATCACCAACACTAACCCCGTGCACGCCCTGCTCTACCTGATCATTTCGCTGATCGCCGTGGCCATGACCTTTTTCAGCCTCGGCGCACCGTTCGCCGGTGTACTGGAAGTGATCGCCTATGCCGGCGCCATCATGGTGCTGTTCGTGTTTGTGGTGATGATGCTCAACCTGGGGCCGGCTTCGGTCGCCCAGGAGCGCGTCTGGCTCAAGCCCGGCATCTGGCTCGGCCCGGTTGTCCTCGCAGCGCTGCTGCTGGGTGAACTGCTGTATGTGCTGTTCGCTCACCAGAGCGGCCAGGCCATCGGCCACACCACCGTAGACGCGAAAGCCGTGGGCATCAGCCTGTTCGGCCCGTACCTGCTGGTGGTCGAACTGGCTTCGATGCTGCTGCTCGCCGCAGCCATCACTGCCTTCCACTTGGGCCGCAACGAAGCCAAGGAGCAATGACGATGCCTGCTATCCCTTTGGAGCATGGTCTGGCGGTCGCCGGCATCCTGTTCTGCCTTGGCCTGGTCGGCCTGATGGTTCGCCGTAACATTCTGTTCGTGTTGATGAGCCTGGAAATCATGATGAACGCTGCGGCACTGGCGTTCATCGTGGCAGGCGCACGTTGGGGCCAGCCGGATGGGCAAGTGATGTTCATCCTGGTGATCAGCCTGGCAGCCGCCGAAGCCAGTATTGGCCTGGCGATCCTGCTGCAGTTGTATCGTCGCTTCCACACGCTTGATATCGACGCTGCCAGTGAGATGCGCGGATGAACATGATCTTTCTGACTTTCGTATTCCCCCTGATCGGTTTCCTGCTGCTGTCGTTCTCTCGCGGGCGCTGGTCGGAGAACCTCTCGGCCCTGATCGGCGTGGGCTCCATCGGCCTGTCGGCCATCGTGGCCGCCTACGTCATCTGGCAATTCAACGTGGCGCCGCCCGAAGGTGGTCACTACACCCTGGTGCTGTGGCAGTGGATGGCGGTCGAGGGCTTCAAGCCCAACTTCGCTCTCTACATCGACGGCCTGTCGATCACCATGCTCGGCGTGGTGGTGGGTGTGGGTTTCCTGATCCACCTGTTCGCGTCCTGGTACATGCGCGGTGAAGCGGGCTACTCGCGCTTCTTCTCGTACACCAACCTGTTTATCGCCAGCATGCTGTTCCTGGTGCTGGGCGATAACCTGTTGTTCCTGTACTTCGGCTGGGAAGGCGTGGGCCTGTGCTCGTACCTGTTGATCGGTTTCTACTACAGCAACCGCAACAACGGTAACGCAGCACTCAAGGCGTTTATCGTCACCCGCATCGGCGACGTGTTCATGGCCATCGGCCTGTTCATCCTGTTCCAACAGGTGGGCACGCTGAACATCCAGGAACTGCTGGTGCTGGCACCGCAGAAATTCCAGGTCGGCGACTTCTGGATCACCCTGGCTACCCTGATGCTGCTGGGTGGCGCCGTGGGTAAATCTGCGCAACTGCCGCTGCAAACCTGGCTGGCGGATGCGATGGCCGGCCCTACCCCGGTATCGGCACTGATCCACGCCGCCACCATGGTAACCGCCGGTGTCTACCTGATCGCCCGTACCCACGGCCTGTTCACCCTGGCGCCGGACATCCTGCACCTGGTGGGCATCGTCGGCGGCGTGACCCTGGTACTGGCCGGCTTCGCCGCGCTGGTGCAGACCGACATCAAGCGTATCCTCGCCTACTCGACCATGAGCCAGATCGGCTACATGTTCCTGGCCCTGGGCGTCGGCGCCTGGGACGCGGCGATCTTCCACCTGATGACCCACGCGTTCTTCAAGGCCCTGCTGTTCCTCGCCTCCGGCGCCGTGATCGTGGCCTGCCACCACGAGCAGAACATCTTCAAGATGGGCGGCCTGTGGAAGAAACTGCCACTGGCGTACGCCAGCTTCATCGTCGGTGGTGCCGCCCTGGCCGCCCTGCCGCTGGTGACCGCAGGCTTCTACTCCAAGGACGAAATCCTCTGGGAAGCTTTCGCCAGCGGTAACCAGAACCTGCTGTACGCAGGCCTGGTAGGTGCGTTCATGACCTCGCTGTACACCTTCCGCCTGATCTTCATCACCTTCCACGGTGAAGCCAAGACCGAAGCGCACGCAGGCCACGGCATCTCCCACTGGTTGCCACTGTCGGTGCTGATCATCCTGTCGACCTTCGTCGGTGCGATGATCACCCCGCCACTGCACGGTGTGTTGCCACAAAGCGTCGGCCATGCCGGCGGCGAAGCCCAGCACAGCCTGGAAATCGCCTCGGGCGCCATCGCCATCGCCGGTATCCTGCTGGCGGCTCTGCTGTTCCTCGGCAAGCGTCGCTTCGTGACTGCCGTGGCCAACAGTGGCATTGGTCGCTTCCTGTCGGCGTGGTGGTTCGCCGCCTGGGGCTTCGATTGGATCTACGACAAACTGTTCGTCAAACCTTACCTTGCGATCAGCCACGTGCTGCGCAAAGACCCGCTCGACCAGACCATCGGTTTGATCCCGCGTGCCGCCAAGGCCGGTCACACCGCCCTGAGCCGCAGCGAGACCGGCCAATTGCGTTGGTATGCAGCGTCCATGGCGGCGGGTGCCGTTCTGGTGATCGGCGCCATCGTCGTGGTAGCGGTCTGACTATGTTTAAGTGCACTGCGTACTTTGCGAACTTGCGAAAGGAAACGAGCCCGTCATGATTCTGCCCTGGCTAATCCTGATCCCCTTTATCGGCGGCCTGCTCTGCTGGATGGGTGAACGCTTCGGCGCCACCCTCCCCCGCTGGATTGCGTTGCTGACCATGTCCCTGGAACTCGCGCTCGGCCTCTGGCTGTGGGCCCATGGTGACTATTCATTCGCTCCGGCACCGGGTGTCGACCCCACCTTCGCGCTTGAATTCAAGCACGTGTGGATCCAGCGCTTCGGCATCAACGTGCACCTGGCCCTCGACGGCCTGTCGCTGTTGATGATCCTGCTGACCGGCCTGCTGGGTATCCTCTCGGTACTCTGCTCCTGGAAAGAGATCCAGCGTCACGTGGGCTTCTTCCACCTGAACCTGATGTGGATCCTGGGCGGCGTTGTCGGCGTGTTCCTGGCGCTGGACCTGTTCATGTTCTTCTTCTTCTGGGAAATGATGCTGGTGCCGATGTACTTCCTCATCGCGCTCTGGGGTCACAGTTCTTCGGACGGCAAGAAAACCCGGATCTACGCAGCGACCAAGTTCTTCATCTTCACTCAGGCTTCCGGCCTGATCATGTTGGTGGCGATCCTGGGCCTGGTCCTGGTGAACTTCAACAACACCGGCGTGATTACCTTCAACTACGCCGATCTGTTGAAGACCAAGATGTCGTTGACCACCGAGTACGTGCTGATGCTGGGCTTCTTCATCGCCTTCGCGGTGAAGCTGCCGGTGGTGCCGTTCCACTCCTGGTTGCCTGACGCCCACGCCCAGGCGCCGACTGCCGGTTCCGTGGACCTGGCCGGTATCCTGTTGAAGACCGCTGCCTACGGCCTGCTGCGTTTCGCCCTGCCGCTGTTCCCGAATGCTTCGGCCGAATTCGCGCCGATTGCCATGACCCTGGGTCTGATCGGGATCTTCTACGGTGCGTTCCTGGCCTTCGCCCAAACCGACATCAAGCGTCTGATTGCTTTCTCGTCCGTTTCCCACATGGGTTTCGTACTGATCGGTATCTACTCCGGCAGCCAACTGGCGTTGCAAGGCGCAGTGATCCAGATGTTGGCCCACGGTGTTTCGGCCGCTGCCCTCTTTATCCTCAGTGGTCAGTTGTACGAGCGCCTGCATACCCGTGACATGCGTGAGATGGGTGGCGTGTGGTCGCGCATCGCGTACCTGCCGGCAATCAGCCTGTTCTTCGCCGCCGCATCCCTGGGCTTGCCGGGTACCGGTAACTTCATCGGCGAGTTCCTGATCCTGATGGGCGCCTTTGTGCAGACACCGTGGATCAGCGCCATCGCCACCTCCGGCCTGGTGTTCGGTTCGGTCTACTCGCTGATCATGATCCACCGCGCCTATTTCGGCCCGGCCAAGTCCGACACCGTCCTGCAAGGGATGGATGCGCGTGAACTGATCATGGTGCTCGGCCTTGCGGTGTTGCTGATCTTCATCGGCGTGTACCCGCAACCGTTCCTGGACACTTCTGCCGCAACGATGCATGGCGTGCAGCAGTGGTTCGGCACCGCCTTCTCTCAACTCGCTTCGGCCCGGTAAGAGCGCTATGGAATTCACGATCCAACACTTTATCGCGCTTGCGCCGCTGCTGATTACCAGCCTCACCATCGTGGTGGTAATGCTGGCAATCGCCTGGCGCCGCAATCACTCGCAAACGTTCCTGCTGTCCTGCGCCGGGTTGAACCTGGCCCTGCTGTCGATCATCCCGGCCCTCAAGGTCGCGCCACTGGCAGTCACGCCATTGATGATGGTCGATGACTTCGCGCTGCTGTACATCGCCCTGATCCTGGTGGCGACCCTGGCCTGCGTCACCCTCGCCCACGCCTACCTCGGCGAAGGCGGCACCGGCTACCCGGGCAACCGCGAAGAGCTGTACCTGCTGATCCTGCTGGCTGCGGCCGGCGGTATCGTGCTGGTCAGCGCGCAGCACCTGGCCGGCTTGTTCATCGGCCTGGAACTGCTGTCGATCCCAACCTACGGCCTGGTGGCCTACGCCTTCTTCAACAAGCGCTCCCTGGAAGCCGGCATCAAGTACATGGTGCTGTCGGCCGCCGGTTCCGCGTTCCTGTTGTTCGGTATGGCCCTGCTCTACGCCGAAGCCGGCAGCCTGAGCTTCACCGGTATCGGCCACGCGCTGGCCGCCACCAACAGCCCGGCGCCGATTGCCCAGTTGGGCCTGGCGATGATGCTGATCGGCCTGGCGTTCAAGCTGTCGCTGGTGCCGTTCCACCTATGGACCCCGGACGTGTACGAAGGCGCCCCGGCGCCGGTGGCAGCGTTCCTGGCCACTGCGTCCAAGGTGGCCGTGTTTGCGGTGATGGTGCGCCTGTTCCAGATCTCCCCCGCCGCCAACACGGGCGTGCTGAGCAACGTGCTGACCGTGATCGCCATTGCGTCGATCCTGTTCGGTAACCTGCTGGCGCTGACCCAGAACAACCTCAAGCGTCTGCTGGGTTATTCGTCCATCGCCCACTTCGGCTACCTGCTGATCGCCCTGGTGGCGAGCAAAGGCCTGGCCGTGGAAGCCATCGGCGTGTACCTGGTCACCTACGTGATCACCAGCCTGGGTGCGTTCGGCGTCATCACCTTGATGTCGTCGCCGTACAAAGGCCGTGACGCCGACGCCCTGTACGAATACCGCGGCCTGTTCTGGCGCCGTCCGTACCTGACCGCCGTGCTCACCGTGATGATGCTGTCGTTGGCCGGCATTCCGCTGACAGCGGGCTTTATCGGCAAGTTCTACATTGTCGCGACCGGTGTCGAAGCCCACGAATGGTGGCTGGTTGCCTCGCTGGTACTGGGCAGCGCCATCGGCGTGTTCTACTACCTGCGCGTGATGGTCACCCTGTACCTGATCGAGCCAAACCTGCGCCGTGTGGATGCCGAGCTGCATTGGGAACAGAAGGCAGGCGGCGTGATGCTGCTGGCCATCGCCCTGCTCGCGTTCTTCCTGGGCGTGTACCCACAACCGTTGCTCACTCTGGTGCAGCACGCGGTGCTGGGCGTTTGATCGCTTAGGTTGATGCAGTAAACAGAACGGCGCCTTTGGGCGCCGTTTTGCGTTTCAGAGGCGAGGTATTAGAGAGGCGGTGCATTCACCATCGCCTTCGCGGGCAAGCCCGCTCCCACAGGGGAACGCGTTCCCATTGTGGGAGCGGGCTTGCCCGCGAAGGCGCCAGAACAAACACCCCAGAACTGTCTGACCCAATACAGGGTTAACCTGGGCCGACAGCCACAGGCAAAAAAACGCCCCGACTTATAGCGGGGCGTTTTTTATTCAAACCTGGGATTAGTCAAGGCCGCAACCTTAGAACGCGATACCCACCTTGAAACCATACTCATCACGCTTGAGCTTGGTGTTGTCGGCCACATAGGAGTCGTTATCGAGCTTGTACTCGGTGCGGGTGTAGTACAGGCCCGCCATCACTGGCAGGTCGCCCTTCTGGTTCATCAGCAGGCTGACTTCGGCGTAAGGGTTGGTGCGGTCCTTGAGGTCCACGCTGTCGCTGCCAACGCCGTCCACCTTGAGTTTGGCGCGGCCGTCGATGGTGTGACGGGCGCCGGCTTCAACGCGCAGGGTCATGTCATCGAACTGGTGGTTGTAGCCCAGGGCTGCCTTGGCAAACGGCGACTTGTTGGTGAGTTTCATGTCGTAGCCATTGGTGTCCGGCTCGTAGCGGGTCCAGGTGTAGCCACCGCCCACGATCACATCGACGAAGTTGCGCGCATCCAGCGCGGCACGCCAGCCGAGGTCGAGGTCGGCCTGGCCTTCCTTGAGTTTGTTATCGCTTTTTTCGCCGTACTTGGCTTCGATACCGGCCTGGTAGATAAAGCCCGACTCGGCGGTGAGCTTGTTGCCGAAGTTGTAAAACAGGCCGGCTTCGGGCATGTGGTCCTTGTCGCTTTCGCTGCCGCCTTCAAGTTTGAAGTCGTTGTAGCTGCCCATGATCCCGAACGTGGAAATCGGGTCGGTGGAAGGTGCTGCGAACACCACGCCAGGGGCAGCCACCAGGGCCAGCAACGAGGTGTTCTTGAGGAATTTTCCGAATAGTTTGGACATCGTTTTACATCTCCATTTTAAGGTGGGCAAAGTATTCAGGAATCGGTTCGAACCTTGGCGTTTGCAAAAAGTTCGAACTGATTTGCACCAAAATGGAGAAAAAACGGTTCAGCGAAGGCTCTATCTCAATACTCTTCGAGATCGGCCCTGATCAGGTGCTCAACCGCTTCGCGAAGTTGGGGCTGAGCCGGCAAACAAATGCCGAAGGTGTCGCGCAATAACGTCAGCAACTCATCAGCACTCTCCAGCTTGCGCTTCTCGCTGGGCCGATCCAGGTAATGAACCGCATAGCGGGCGTTGGCCAACGTGTGGCGCCTGCCAGGCGCAAGCAGCGCGGCTTTCAACTGCCCTACGAACGGGGAGCCTGGGTGCGTGGAGACGTACCAGTTGCCGATTTCATAGTCGATGTCGGCCTGGGTTTGCAGATCGAACACGTACAGGCCACGCCACTCCTCGCCCACCTGCGCCCACAGCGTGTAGCTGCCGTGATTGAGCGTCAGGCGATAAGGCTCATGAGCGGTGGCCTGGGGGGCGTCGTTGTCCAGTTGCAACGGGCTGCTGGGCACCATGCCGCCAAAACCGACATCGGTGATATAGCGCACGCCGTCGAGGGTCACCAGGCTCAAGCGATGGGTTCGCCCAGTGTGGGCGTCCGGTGGGCCGCCGATCACCACACGCCCGGTGATGCCGCGGGCCTCGAAGCCCAGTTCCTGCAAGAGTGCCAGGAACAGCTGGTTCAACTCGTAGCAATAGCCGCCGCGTCCCTCGTGCAGTACCTTGCGCTCAACGCTGGGAAGGTCGATCGGTACCGGTGCATGCATCAAGGTCGACAGGCTTTCAAAGGCAAAGCTGCACACATGGCGCAGTTGCAAGTCCCGCAGGGTTTGCAGGGTGGGCGGCGGTGGCGAGGCATAGCCCAGGCGTTGCAGGTACAGGCGGCTATCGGTGAGTGTGTGCATGGCGCGATCCTTGGGCGCAGGGCAAGAGCGTCACTATGCCGCGCCTCTGCCTGCGTTGTCATTTTGAATGAACCTTTTGGAGCGCCGGCCTATCCATCTATAACAGGATTGGGAGGCAGCATGAGTACCGCAAAAATCTACACCGTCCACTATCAGCTACACGGTAAACCCAAGTCTTTCGTGGTGCGCGCCGAAGTCATGAACAACGCCGAGGCCTGGCATTGGGCGGCCGTCGATGCCGACATTGCCCATGTCAGCCGCATCGGCCGCGTAGGTCACGAACAGGTGAAAAAGACCACCCGGCCCTGGGCAGAAAAATACGGTATCAGCGATGTCAGCTGGTCGCCGCCCAGGTAAACAAAGCCCCGCACAAGGGCGGGGCTCGGTTCATTGCTTCAAGTCGCCCAACGGATCGTAGGGCGGCTTTTTTTTCGCTGTCTCGTCGTCCTTTTTGTCCAACGGCGCAATAGCCGGGCCGATGGGATCGACCTGTGGGTCGGCTACATCCGGCGAATCCGGGTCGAAGCCCAGTTCGTCCTTGCCACTGGCGTGTTCGTTGGAAGAGGGGCCATCGGTAGGTTTGTTCATCATATTCTCCTGCTAAAGCGGGCGGGCTCTGTCGTGGAGGTTTTCCAGGTCTTCTTCGACGCGCTCGACATCGTTGTCCGGACCGCGCTCTTTGGGATCGTTGGGGCGCAACGCATCGTTATCACGCTCCTCCTCGCCCGGCGTACGGTTCGGATCCGGTGTACCTGGCGGTGGCTGCTTGTGTTCAGACATGATGACTGACCTCATGAGGGGTTCACCATTTTAGAGAAACCGCCCCGCGCCATCGTTCAACTTCATTACGCCAGGCGTGAGAAGATGACCGCCCTTTTTGGAGACCTGCCCGGATGTTCGAACTCAAATCCTGCGACCCCACTGCCTATCGCCAACAGACCCGCCGTAGCACGTTGATCGTAGCGGCGCTGTTCCTGGCCTTGGCCATGCTGCTGTCGAGCCTGGCGGTGATGCTGTTCGGTGAGCCTGGCGGTGACAATTTTCGCTTCAACGTCGGCGGCGTCTTCGCCGGCGTGTTGATCACGGTCGCGCTGGTGCGTGGCCCGTTCTGGAGCCAGGCCTGGTTGGCGCCAGCGGTGTATGGCTGGCAACTCAAGCGCAGCCTGATGAGCGTGACCAATGTGATGCACAAGGTCACCGAGCGGGTGCAGGCCAACGACCCGGCAGCCATCAGGCTGTTGCGCTTCTATCACTTGGGGCTGACGCAGATGCACGAGCTGGACGCCAACTCCAGCGCCCAGGCGCAACTGGTCGGCGAAATCGAAGCACACAAGGCGAAGATGCACGCACTGGGGATCGACACCGAACAAACCCGGCTCGATCCCGCGTGGCTGGAAGCGCTCAAAAGCGCTTGAGGGAGCAGGCAAAAAGGCGGTTAAAAAACCAGACTCAGGTCCAGGCGCCCTTCCCTGACAGGCGGACACCAGTAATAGCCACCGGTCAACGGCTTACTGATGCGATACAGGCCATCGACGATCCCATCCTCCAACCCGCTCATACGCCGAAGCTGGGCCTCAAACGCCTCGAAGGAATGCCCGAAGGCGAGAAACATCAACCCAGCCTGGCCATTCTCGGCCCAGGGCATCGAGCGGCGCACCACGAAGGCTTCCGGGGTAAAGCTTTCCTGGGCGGTGCGCTTGGTGTGAGCTGACTCGGGGGCGTCATCGAGTTCTTCATTATCGCTATGGCGGCGACCGATGATGTGGTCACGCTCCTGGGCAGGCAGCGCGGCGAAACCGTCAAGGTCGTGCTGCCATTGCTGGATGGCTGCGAAGCTGGCGCCGGTGTCGGTCAGCGCGGCTTGCACAGCGGCATCGTCGTGGGGGTTTTCGGTGCCGTCTTCGTAGTCGGTCAGGTCAAAGCCGGTCTTGTAGCGGAAACCTTCAGTCGATTGCACCAGGCGAAACGCCGGAGCCAGGGCTTTTTCCACGGCACGGCTGCGCAGCAACAACTCACCGCGATCCACCCCATGCAACCATACCCACAGCGCCTGCTGAGTCGACGGGTTGTGCGCGCCGGGGCCGCTAACGGCCGGGAATGAGCGCAGCCCTGGGATCTGGGCACCCAGCGCTTTTACCAGCGGCTCACCGAACCCCACCACGGCCGCCGCATCCGTCAACTGCACCAGCGCGTCCAGCGCAGCGGGCACGGCTTGCAACGAATCCAGGGCAAAAAACAAATGGCGGGCCTGCAAAGGCACCGGTGCGGCAAGAATGCCCGGCTGGTACTGACTCATGTGAACTCCTTCTGAAAAGCCGCGCAGTTTACCCGGCGTACACCGCGCTGCGAACAAGAATGCGCGCAAGCCTTGCGTTAGAGCCGCTTGTTGGGTGACTCTCTAGTCATGTTTTGCAACTATTCCAGGGGTAGCGACATGACCACCAGCAACCTGCTCGCCCAGCTGTTTCCCACCTCCACCGCGCAGATTCCCGAGCAATTTCGCCTGGCGGCGCCCATTGAGCAACGTGAATACCTGGTCGATGGCCAGTTGCAGGTGTGGAACGGCCCGCTCGCCCGCGTGCAAAGCCCCGTGCAACTGGGTGATGAGCGTGTACACATCGGCAGCACGCCGTTGCTGGATGCCGACACCGCCCTCACCGCCCTGGATGCTGCCGTGCGCGCCTACGACCGTGGCCAGGGTGCATGGCCGACGATGCGCGTGGTCGAGCGTATCCAGCACGTCGAAGCTTTTTTGCGGCGCATGCGCGAACAGCGCGATGCGGTGGTCAAGCTGCTGATGTGGGAGATCGGCAAGAACCTCAAGGACTCGCAGAAAGAATTCGACCGTACCTGCGACTACATCACCGACACCATCAATGCCCTCAAGGAACTCGACCGCCGCAGCAGTCGTTTTGAACTGGAGCAGGACACCCTCGGCCAGATCCGCCGCGTCCCCCTGGGCGTGGCGTTGTGCATGGGGCCTTACAACTACCCGTTGAACGAGACCTTCACCACGCTGATCCCGGCCTTGATCATGGGCAATACCGTGGTGTTCAAGCCGGCCAAGCTGGGTGTGCTGTTGATCCGCCCTTTGCTGGAAGCCTTCCGTGACAGCTTCCCGGCCGGGGTGATCAACGTGATCTACGGCAGCGGCCGCGAGACCGTGAGCGCGCTGATGGCCAGCGGCAAGATCGACATCTTTGCGTTTATCGGCACCAACAAGGCCGCCAGTGATTTGAAAAAGCTGCACCCCAAGCCGCACCGTTTGCGTGCTGCGCTGGGCCTGGATGCCAAGAACCCGGGGATCGTGCTGCCCGAAGTGGACTTGGACAACGCGGTGAACGAAGCCGTCACCGGTTCGCTGTCGTTCAACGGCCAGCGTTGCACCGCGTTGAAGATCCTGTTCGTGCATGAAGACGTGGTCGAGCGCTTTATCGAGAAATTCAACGCCAAGCTGGCGACGCTCAAGCCCGGCATGCCGTGGGAGGATGGCGTGGCGCTGACGCCACTGCCGGAAGTCGGCAAGGTCGATTACCTCAGCGAACTGGTGGCCGATGCGGCGCGCCATGGCGCCAAGGTCATGAACCCCGAGGGCGGCAGCAGCCGTGGTTCGTTCTTCTACCCGGCGGTGCTGTACCCGGTAAACCCGCAGATGCGCGTCTACCACGAAGAGCAATTCGGCCCCGTGGTGCCGATCGTGCCCTATCGCGACCTGGAGACCGTGATCGACTACGTGCTGGACTCGGACTTCGGCCAGCAGTTGAGCCTCTTCGGCACCGACCCCGTGGCAGTCGGACGCCTGGTGGACACCTTCGCCAACCAGGTGGGCCGTATCAATATCAACGCCCAATGCCAGCGCGGGCCGGACACCTTCCCCTTCAACGGGCGCAAGAACTCGGCCGAGGGCACGTTGTCGGTGCATGACGCCTTGCGCGTGTTCTCGATCCGCACTTTGGTGGCGACCAAGTTCCAGGAGAGTAACAAGGCGTTGGTCAGCGATATTTTGCGCAACCGCGATTCGAGCTTCCTGACCACCGACTACATCTTCTGAAGCCAACCCCGTTCCAATGTGCAGACAGGTCAGTGTGGGAGCTGGCTTGCCTGCGATGCCAGCTCCTCGGTCTTTCAGTCAGGTCGCGGTGATGCTATCGCAGGCAAGCCAGCTCCCACATTTGATCGAGCACATTCATACATTTGAGGCCACTTTAATACTGATGAACCTGCCCTTCTTTGCCCGGCGCCTGCTGCGCCCCTTGCTCGACCCCTACCGCCGCTTTCGCCATGCCAAGCTGATCCACGCCGCGCGCGTATCGGTGGGTTTGCTGGCAACCATCCTGCTGACCACCGGCCTCAACCTGCCCCACGGTGAATGGGCGTCGGTGACCATGCTGATCGTCATCGGCGGGTTGCAGCACCACGGCAATATCGGCAAGAAAGCCGTCGAGCGCGCCTACGGCACCTTGATCGGCGCCAGCGTCGGCTTGCTGCTGGTGGTGCAACAGGCGTACTTCGGCCTGCCGTTGCTCACCTATCTGTTGATGTCCGTGGTGTGCGGGTTCTTTTCCTATCACGCCATCGGCAAGGGCGGTTATATCGCGCTGCTGTCGGCGATCACGGTGTTTATCGTCGCCGGCCATGGCGACAACCCGATTTCCGATGGCCTGTGGCGCACCGTCGATATCCTCATCGGCATTGTGCTGGCCCTGGCGTTTTCCTTTGCCTTGCCGTTGTACGCCGTGTATTCGTGGCGCTACAACCTGGCCAGCGCCCTGCGTGACTGCGCGCATATTTATAGCCGGATCATCAATGGCCAGTCCGTGACTGACGATGAACACCTCAAGCTGCTCAACCGTTTGAACGGGGCGATGGTGCAACTGCGTTCGTTGATGCCGTCGGTGTCCAAAGAAGTGCGGATTTCCATGACTGAACTGGACGCGATCCAGCGTCACCTGCGCCTGTGCATCAGCACCCTGGAGATTCTGGGCAATACCCGGCCAGACCCGCGTGATGAGCAGGCCACGGCGCGGATGCAAGTCATGTTGAAGGCCGAGCATCGGCAAATCCGGGTGCAGTTGGTGGGGATGGCGCGCGCGTTGAAATCGGGGGTGACGGAGCGGTTGGAGCGTACCGGTCACGCCCATGCCAGTGAGCCTACACTGGATGCACCGGTGTACAGTGCGCTGGATGGGTATCGGTTGCTGACGGTGCAGCTGGCGGCGAATGTGGATGGGATGCGCCAGCGCCTGGCAAAGACCGCCCGGCACTGGAAGATCTGACCAATAGCGCTCAAACCATACGCAATGGTGTAGTCAGGGAATAGCGCTCGGGCAAGTTCCCGCGTTTTAGGGTGTAGTAGAGCGAAGTATCTTCACCTCGATTGGGCTCCAGATCCTGAGGCAATACGTCAAACGATACAGCAACGCCGGGAATGTTCGCCTGCTTGGGCAGGTCGATGCTGTGTACGCCCTTGATGCAGAGCGTTATCCAATCGCCGAACTCCACATCGCTGAACGGTGCGTCGATAGGCGTACCGAACGGTGACACGTTATCCAGGTGGAGTTCACCCTCAAGCTCATCTCGAACGATCGGCGCGGGCATGTCCGGCTGCAGCTCACCGATCCTCAATGATCGACGCCACGACTCACGTGGCTTTTCGCCGTCCTTGGTTGCGCGATAGAACAGGTCGGCCAAACGGCCTTTGAATCGTCTGAGGTCATCGCCTTCAAGCACCACCGTCAATTGATCCTCAGCGGCAGACAACTCACCTAGATCAATGCCGACACGGTGCTCGATAGTGCCCCCGGCATCACTGGCCAAAAGGATCAATTCCAGTGCCTGGAATGATTGCCAGCCCGGTTGGACCGGTATGTGGACCTTGACCTGCGCAAGGTCGGGATCAATCTGCCCATCGGACTCGCCCTCCACGCTGGGGGCCAACCATTGCCTGATCTCTCCGATGACAGTCACATGACGATAGTTCGAACGGGGGGCACTGCCGTGCTGGCTATCGAGTACGTAATAGACAATTGCACGCCCCCGGGCAATGGCGGCGACCACAGCATTGGGTATCTCGAAATAATAAGCCTTGGTACCGGCCAGCTCTCGCATCTCGGAATGAGGAACCGTCCCGCCATCCTCTAGAGTGCCAATCCAATAAAAGTGGACATGGGTGTAGCGATGGGCATCTTCCGATGTCAGGTAAAAACCGACCCGTACAGCGTCATTACCGATATTCGCCAAGTTGATTTCGGATTCGGTCAAGGGGTAGTCAACCCAAGGCGGCTCCGTACGCTGACTGTCGGTGTAGACCTCTACGTATGAGACCACCGACCACATTGCATCCTCATCCGGCAAATTGCCGGTGTTCCCCGTGACGGTCATTGCCACGGGGAGAATGTCGCTGTTACCCGCAGCGAGGATCATCTCGGGGGTCACAGTGATTTCAATGTCACGCCCCACCTCATTCGGCTGTACCCGATGCTCAACTTTTTCTGATCCCCAGACCAACGTGAGCAGGTCATAAGGGCCCATGTTCTCCCACTTGTGACAGGTGACCGTCACCCCATCCCGGGCTTTTTGTTCATCGACGCCTTCCAACTCCACCTGTGGCTCAAGTTTGAATACCAGCCCGCCATGGCCTTTATCCGTGGGTTCGGGAGCCTTGCCACCAGGTCTCTGCAAGTTGATCCTGAGGCGCAAGGGAGGGGTCTGCTGAGGGGGCTCATTGTCGGGGATGATTCTGCAATACATCGCGTCAGCCCAGCCCTCGAGGATCGAGTGAGCGGGCACAGTGAGTGGGAAGCGGGTGCGTGGAGGGTCGCCATCACGCACCAGGTAGAAACCTACCGGCGTTGGTCCATGCCATATCAGCTGGAATGTGGTGCCCACCGGCGCAGAAAAGGGATAGTCCACGTAAACGACAAGATCACGTGTCACATGCAGCCTGCCGATGCCGCCATCTGCGCCTTCCGCATCATCGGCAATCGGCGGATACATCAATGGAATATCGACGGGTTCCAGTACGTGCTTATCAAGGTTACGCACCATTCTTCGCTCCTTGTTCGACGCCTCGCGGTGCACCGTTTTCGATGTGCCGCGTCTTTGACGAATCAAACGCCCAAACAAAAAACTTGCCTACTGTCAGAGTTAACAGGGTGCGACGAAAGGTATTAAGCCAGCCGTAAATTTAATAGGTTCAAACTCTAATCTTTCTTACATTTTTTTCACGATTTATTCACATCAAGAGACGTACTGTGAAGCCTCATCCGTTACAAACGTTGCATATCAAGCCCGCCGCCCCAGCGGGCTTTTTTTTGCCTGTTTTCTGGCTCCGAAAAAAGGGCCAACCTCTAGAGGAGCGAGCTTGCTCGCGAAGAACGCAATGACGCCGCGGTTAGCCAGAGTGCCAGCGCTATCGTTGACGTTTTTCGCGAGCAAGCTCGCTCCTAAAGGGCGTGGTGTTCGCGTAGGGCGCGCTGGGTTTCCAGCACCTTGGCCAGTGCCGTTTCGGCTTCCTGGCTTTGCTGCGGCACCCGAATCGCCGCCGACACCAGCGTGATCAGCTTGGCCATCACCTCGGCATCCGTGGCCGGGCGGCCCAGGCTCATGGAGTTCATCAGCAGGCGCAGTTCGGTGCCTGCCATGACCCCGGAAATGGCCTTGAGAGCAAATTGCAGGCGCACCCCCAGTTCATTACGTGGCAAATCCGGCAGGGCCAGGGCGAAGGCTTCGAAGAAACGCTGGAACACCGGCTGGTAATGGACCTTGAGGTATTCCTGGATAAACGGCGAGGTGTCGCTGTAGACCCGGCCCAGGAAGCGAATGAACGAACGCCCTTCCCCGCTGGCCGGGTCGCTGCGCTCCAGGCCCATGGCCGGGGCAAACAGCACGCCCAGGAGTGTGTCGCAATCGAGCGGGCCATCGGATTCGGCTTCACAGCGCGCCAGCAGTTCCAGGCGTTGCTCGTTGAGGGGCTCCAGGCGTTGCATCAACAGGGTTTTCATCAGGGAGTCCTTGTCCCCGAAGTGGTAGTTCACCGCCGCCAGGTTGACCTGGGCACGCTCGGTTATCTGCCGTAGCAACACGGCGTCATAGCCGTACTTGATGAAAAGAGCCTCTGTCGCATCCAGCAGTCGAGTCTTGGTAACGTTTGGAGCGCTGAGTTTCTTCGCGACCATATGGGTTCCACGGCGGAAATATTGTTTTAAAAAATAATTTGATTTTTTATACCGGGGCGGCCCGTCGAAAGCAAGTAGTGACACTCCGCCATATCTTGCAAAGCCCTTATATCCGGGCTTTTGAGGCAAATCGTAGGGTTTTTACCCACCTCTGACACCCGCTGAGAAAATCGTTTCAACCGGTAAAACCGCTCTACCTCGACGGCTGGCGAAGCGTCAGGAAGGCAGTTACTATTCAAACAATATTTTAAAAACAAGAAATAAAACCAGTCCGTGACGGCTACAGGCAGCTTCTGAACTTGTTACAAGGAGTTTCGGGGAGCAAGGCGGTACCGTCGAGACTGCAGGCGTAGTCATGATGACACAGACCCCCGCGCAACCCGGCTTGATTTCCCTGCAAGGCATCGGCAAGCGCTATCAGCTCGCCGGGCAAGAATTGAGCATTCTCAATGACGTGTGCCTGTCCATCGCCAGCGGTGACAGCTGCGGCATTCTCGGTGCCTCTGGCTCCGGCAAAAGCACCCTGCTCAATATCCTCGGCCTGCTGGACCTGCCCAACTGCGGCCAGTACCACTTTGCCGGCCACGATATCTTTAACGCCACCCCCGATGAGTTGGCGGCGATCCGCAACCAGCAGATCGGTTTCGTGTTCCAGAGCTTCAACCTGCTGCCACGCCTCAGTGCCCTGGACAACGTCGCACTGCCCTTGAGTTATCGCGGCGTGTCGCGGCATGAGTCGGTGGAACACGCCCAGCGCATGCTCGCTCAAGTCGGCCTCGCCGAACGCGCCCACCATCGCCCCGCCGACCTCTCCGGAGGGCAGCGCCAACGTGTGGCCATTGCCCGCGCCTTGGTCGGCAAACCCTCGGTGATCCTGGCCGACGAACCCACCGGCAACCTCGACAGCACTACCGCCCAAGAGATCATGGACCTGCTGTTGAACCTCAACCGTGACCAACAGGTGACGCTGATCATCGTCACCCACGACCCCCACATTGCCGAGCGTCTGGAGCGCAAGATCCTGGTGTGCAACGGCGTGGTGCATGAGGCCGGGCGCCCATGAGCCTGCGGGTCGAACAGAGCCTCAGCCAGTTGCTGCACGAAGCCTTTATCAGCCTGCGCACCCTGGGCAAGCGTTCGATCCTGGCGCTCTTGGGGATCGTCATCGGCAGTTCCTCGGTGGTGGCGCTGATCAATATCGGCCACAACGCGGCGGTGGATGCGGCGATGATTTTCAAGGACATGGGTACCGACACCCTCATCGCCCAGTTCCCGGCCAAGGGCAGCAGCAATGTGCCGATGCGCACCCAGCTCGACCTGGATGCGGTACGCCGGGCAGTGCCGGGCATTGCCCATATCGGCGCGCTCAGCCTGTTCAGCGGGCCCATTGTGTTTCATGGGCGGACCGCCAATGCCAACTTTGTCGGCAGTACTGCCGGTATCCAGGACGCCATGCGCCTGGCGCTGCGTGAGGGGCGCTTCCTGTCACCCTTCGATACCAACGAAACCTACGGGGTGATCGGCGACCAGCTCGCCCAGGCCCTCGGCGCGCCAGGTGACCCGCTGCAATTGGGCGACCGCGTGCGTATCAACGATTACCTGTTTCTGGTGGTGGGCATCCTGCACAACCAACCCCGGGCCATGCTGATGCCGGTGCAGGCCAACGAATCGTTGTTTATTCCCGCCGAGGGCATGCGCCGCATCTATGCCAACCCGCAGATCAACAACGTGCTCATCCGCGCGGCGCCGGGGCAGGACATGGAACGCATAGCCAGGGACGCCGCCGCCGCGCTGCAACCCCAGCTCAGCGACCATAGCGTCGACATCACGGTGCCCCAGCAAATGATCGATGGCATGACCCGCCAAAGCCGCACCTTTGCCTATCTACTACTGGCCCTCGGCGCAATCTCCCTGGTGGGCGGCGGTGTCGGGGTGATGAACGTGATGTTGATGAACGTCTCGGAACGCCGCCGTGAGATCGGCATCCGCATGGCCCTGGGCGCGCGCCAGCGGGATATCCGCAACCTGTTTTTGCTCGAAGCGGTCACCCTCACCGCCGTGGGTGCGCTGTGCGGCGCAGTCCTGGGCATGACCGCTGCCTGGCTGTATGCGTGGCTGTCGGGCTGGGCCTTTGCGTTGGCAGTGGCTGCCCTGCCCCTGGGCGTGGGCAGTACGTTGCTGGTGGGTTTGTTCTTTGGCATCTACCCGGCGGTGTCGGCCTCACGCTTGCAGCCGGTCGAGGCCCTGCGCGATGAATAAGTACCTGCCGCTGCTCATGCTGATCAGCCTGCCGGGCATGGCCGCCGATGTGGTGATCAACCCTCAGGCACCCAGCACTACCCGCAGCGGCTACGAGCGTAGCGTCTCGCTGAATGCCCAGGCCACCACCATGACCCTGGGGGACGCGGTGTACCTGGGCCTGCGTAATAACCCGGCGATCCGCAGCGCCTACCTGCAACGGGTGGCGCAGAAATTCGACCTGCGCGTGGCCGAAGATGTGTTCAACCCCAAGCTCACCCTCAACAGCTATTACCGCAGCACCCGTGGCTCCCAAGACAATGCGCGCAACGCCAACGTCGCGCCTACCAGCAGCCTGCTCGGCGAATACGGCACGCGCTTGAGCATGGCCTGGACCCAGCAGTTGAACAACGCCAACCGCGCCGGCCGCTACCGCAGCGACGGCCTGGACCTGGCGATCATCCAACCGCTGATGCGCGGGGCCGGCTGGGATGCCACCACCGCACCGCTGCGCCTGTCGCGCCTGGCCGAGCAGGCCAACCGCCTGAACCTCAAGGCCACCGTGGCGCAGACCATCAGCCAGATCATCGCCACCTACCGCGAATTGTTGCGCGCCCAGGAACAGTTGGTGATCGTCCAGGAAGCGCTCAAACGCTCCAATACTTTACTGGAGGTGAACAAAGCGCTGATCAGCGCCGGGCGCATGGCCGAATTCGAGATCGTGCAGACCGAAGCCGATATCGCCACCCAGCAATTAGGCGTGGAAGAAGCGCGCAACCAACTCGACACCAGCCGCCTGGCGTTGCTGCGCCTGCTGGCCCTGGACCTGTCGACACCGGTGCGTGCCACCGAGGCCCTGGAAGCCACCCCCATGGAGATCGACAAGCGCCAGGCCTTCAACCTTGCGCAAAACCAGCAACCGGAATACCTCGCTGCCCTGCTCGGTAGCCAACAGGCCGACCTCGACCTGGTGATCGCCAAGGATTCCGGGCGCTGGCAGGTGGACCTGGTCGCTGGCGCCAACCAGATACGCGCCGCCACCGATAACGACAACGGCCATAACAATAACCGCACCTGGGACAGTTACGCCGGGGTGCAAGTGCAAATCCCTATTGGCGATATCAGCACGCGCCAGGCCGAAGTGCGTGCACGGGTAAATGTAGAAGACCAGGAAATCCGCATTACCGACGCCCGCCAGGAGCTGGAGCGCAACGTCAACAATGTGGTGCGTGACCTCGGCACCCGCTGGCGCCAATATGAAATATCCAAGCGCGCCGTGGAGTTGTCGCGGCGCAAGATCGAGATCGAGCGGGAAAAGCTCAGCGCCGGGCGCTCCACCAACTTTCAGGTGCTGAGCTTCGAGACCGACCTGCGCAACGCCGAAAATGCCCAGCTCAATGCGCTGATCGCTTATTTGAACGCCCAGACTCAGCTTGATCTGACCCTGGGCATGACGCTGGAAAGTTGGGAAATTGCCCTTAATGACTACTAATAAAAAATCCCTGCTGGCCGTTGCCTTGTTCCTGCTGTTGGCCGGCGCGGCCGCCGGCCTGCTCAGTCAACGCAGCGGGGCTGAGCAAGCGGGTACAGGCGAACAGTGGCTGGCCGTAAAGCCCGACCCGTTGGTGCACCAGATCGGCCTGGTGGGCAAGATCGAGCCTGACACCACCGTCGTCCTGACGGCGCCCTTCGACGGCAATGTGCTGGCCAACCTGGTCGAACAAGGCCAGCGCGTTGAGGCCGGCCAGGTCCTGTTGCGCATGGACCCGGCGACGCTTGAAGTACAGCTGCGCGACGCCCTCTCCGCGCAACTCAAGGCCCGGCGTACCGTGCAGGAAATGCAGGACTGGGGCAGCAGCCCCACCGTCAGCCGCGCCCGTCGCAGTTTACGCACCGCTGAAATGACCGCGGGCAACACCCAACGCAAACTCACCGAGAGCGAAAACCTATTCAAGCGCGGCATCATCCCGCGCAACGAACTGGATGACCTCAAACAGCAAACCCAGCAACAGCAATTGGACTTGGTGGCGGCGCGCAGTGAGCTGCAACAAGCCCTGGACCAAGGCCAGGGCGAATACCGGCAGATCGCCGAAATGGAGCTGACCAATGCCACGGTGAAGTACGAAGCCTTGCAAACACTGCTCGAAGGCAAGGAGGTCAAGGCGCCCTTCTCCGGCATCGTGGTACCGGCGCCCGGCAGCACCAGTACCGCTCAAGGTGGCGGCAATAACAACGCGCCGGTGCAGGCCGGCAGCAAGGTCAGCCAGGGCCAGGTGCTGTTCGGGCTGGCCAATATCGAACGGTTGAAAATCGTGGCCAAGGTCTCAGAGCTGGATATCAACCAGTTGCGTCAGGGCCAGACCGTTGAAGTCATGGGCGATGGCTTTGATGGCGAGCGGCTGACAGGTTCAGTCAGCGTGGTCAGCGGCCTGGCCATCGCCAGCGACAGCCAGGGCAGTGCGCAGTTTCCGGTGACCTTGTCGATCCCCACGCTGACGCCCCAGCAGTTGCAGCGGGTGCGCCTGGGCATGAGTGCGCGGTTGACGATTGTCACTTATAACAATGACCAGGCGATCGTGATTCCCAGCCAGGCGATCCAGGCGGACATGACGGTGGAGTATCGGGCGGCGATGGATAAACCGGTAGAGCGAGTGAAGGTCACCACCGGGCAATCGACGCCGCAGGGGGTTGAGGTGTTTGGGCTTGAAGCGGGGTTGGTGAGGATCGATGGAATCAATCACTGACCCTCGATCCAGATGTGGGAACGCTGCACTGTGGCGAGGGAGCTTGCTCCCGCTGGGCTGCGCAGCGGCCCCAAGATCCTGGGAGCGCTTCGCACTCCAGCGGGAGCAAGCTCCCTCGCCACAAGATTACCGGTTACTTGCATTGGGGCAATCAATGCCAGCTCCAACATTCAGCGCTGTGTCAGCCTGGCGGCCAGTGCCTTGGCCTGCAGCGCCACATCGGTCACCGCCGTACTCTCCCACCACATCCCCCGCAACGGCGGCCCCATGGCGAATAGTCGCTGGCTGACCTCGCCGTGAGCATCCAGCACCGCCCCCATTGCATCCGCTGCAATCCCCAGCGCCAGCGGCCCAGGTTGAATCAACCCGCGCTTGAGCAGTTGCCGCGGTAAAGGCCGGGCCACCCGGCGCCAGTCGTATTCGATGCCGCTGGAATTGATCAGCGCAGCGCCCAACACCTGGGTGATCACATCCTCGCCACGGTAGCGCACCGCAATGGCAACCCCCTCTTGCGACGGCACCAAGCCCTTGAACGACGCCGCCTGAATCCGCAACCGCCCTTGCCCCTGCAACCGCGCTACCAACTGCGCACTCAAGGGCGGCGAACGGTGGTGATGGCTTTCCCACCAAGGCCGTACATGCCGCACGAACTGGCGCTTCTGGGCCTCACTGGCCTGGCTCCACAGCCGCGCGATATGCCCGCGCACCGTGTCCAGCGGCGCCTGCCAGTCTGTGCCTTGCCCCAACGCGAGCTGGCATTGGCGTCGCACCTCACGCAGCAATTGTCGGGGGCTGCTCAGGCTGTGGTCAGCGGCGAGGAAGTCGTCCCAGCTCGGCGGTTGCCGGCGTACATGGGGCAACAAGCCATGGCGCGAAAATACCTCGATAGGCCCGCGATGCCCGGCCTGCTCCAGGGAGACCACGGCATCGACCATGGTCAGGCCCGAGCCGATGATCAGCACGGTCGATTGTGGGTCGAGCCGGGTCATCGCGGGTACATCCCAAGGGTCCAACGCGGCGGCATTCAATCCTGTGGACTCGGTCTGCGGAGTACGCGCCGCCGGGAACATGCCGGTGGCCAATACCGCACAGGCGCCGCGCAGTTGCTCGCCAGTATCGAGGGTCAACAACACCGAGGTGGCATCGACTTGCAGGTCTACCCCTTCGGCGCGGATGTGCTCGACGCTCGATGTAGAAAGCGCCTTGGCTTGCGCCAGACGCTGCTGCGCGTACAAGCCGAAAAGCCCCCGTGGCGGGAACAGCTCGCTGATAGGCACATGCTGTTGGTTCGACTCGGGCCATCCGCCGGCGCTGATGTAGTCGGTGAGCCATTGGGTCAGGTCGTCGGCGTTGTCCGGGTCAACGCTCATACGCGCCGCATTGCCGTTCAGCGTATGGCCCAGTTCGACCGCGCTGTAGGCTTCGCCGCGCCCCAGCTCAGCACGGGGTTCGACTATCAGGATACGCCGCGTGCCCGGCAGGCGCAGCAGTTGCACGGCCAGCATCGTGCCGCTCAGGCCACCACCGATGATCAGTACATCTGCAACGCGGGTGGATTCACTCATGCCAGTTCGCCCTTATTGCTGCTCAAATCACCACATTTCGAACAAACCGTACCGCCGCGTTCCCATCATTGCGATAAGCATGGGGCTGGTGGCTGGCGAACATAAAGAACTCTCCAGCCTCGATGAGATTTTCCTGATCACCTATCACCAGCGTCAGGCTGCCCTCGAACACAAACAGTTGTTCGCTCCACCCTTCCAAGTCAGGGTCCGGGCAATATCGATCACCGGGCTCCAGCCGCCACTCCCATAATTCGACCTCACGCCGTGCCGTAGCCTTGGCCAGCAACACCGCCTTACTGCCGACAATCTCGCCCGCCCAGGCCAGCTCATTGATACGGCTGTGGTCGCGCACATCCGGCGCCTGAATCAGATCACTGAACGCCACGTCCAACGCTTCGGCGACACGGTCCAGGGTCGACAGGCTGACGTTCTTCTCCCCTGCTTCTATCGCGACCAGCATGCGCCGGCTGACCCCGGACTTTTCCGAGAGCGCGGTCTGGCTCAGGTCGGCGGCATGGCGCAGGCGACGAACGTTCTGGCTGACGTGCTGCAGGACCGAAGCCCGTTGCGGATTTTCTTTGTGCACTATATTGCTCAATAGGTGGATGTGCGCAGTATACTGCCCAGCGTGCGGCGCATTGTGCGGTCCGTGCTTTCCCCTTGCAAGACCGAGCCGCCATGACCGCCCCGAACTCCCCTTCGCGTTTCAACCGTTTCAGTAAAGCCGAATGCATCCTGGTGGTGATCACCATGATCTGGGGCGGCACCTTTTTGCTGGTGCAGCACGCCATGGCCGTCAGCGGGCCGATGTTTTTTGTGGGGCTGCGCTTCGCGGCAGCGACGATTGTGGTGGGGTTCTTTTCCTTGCGCACCCTGCGCGACCTGACCCTGTTCGAATTGAAGGCCGGGGTGTTTATCGGGGTGGCGATCATGTTCGGCTACGGTTTGCAGACCATCGGCTTGCAGACGATCCTGAGCAGCCAGTCGGCGTTCATTACCGCGCTCTATGTACCGTTCGTGCCGCTGTTGCAGTGGCTGGTCCTGGGCCGTCGCCCCGGGTTGATGCCCAGCATCGGCATCATGCTGGCATTTGCCGGCTTGATGCTGTTGACCGGCCCGGCAGGGGCCTCGCTGAATTTCAGCGCGGGTGAAATCGCCACCTTGATCGGTGCAGTGGCGATAGCGGCCGAGATCATCTTGATCAGCGCATTTGCCGGCCAGGTGGATATTCGTCGGGTGACCGTGGTGCAACTGGCCACCGCTTCGGTGCTGTCGTTCATGATGGTGGTGCCCATGGGCGAGGCGTTGCCGGGTTTTTCCTGGCTGTTGCTGTTCAGTGCCGTGGGCCTGGGCTTGACCAGTGCGGTGATCCAGGTGGCGATGAACTGGGCACAGCAGAGTGTCTCGCCAACGCGGGCGACGTTGATTTATGCCGGTGAGCCGGTGTGGGCAGGCGTTGTGGGGCGAATCGCCGGCGAACGGTTCCCGCCGATCGCGATGTTGGGGGCGGTGCTGATTGTGGTGGCGGTGATTGTGAGTGAATTGAAGACGAAGGGGCAGAAGGCCGTTGAGCAGGCAGATGCCTTGGAACAGGAGCGTCAGGGCTGACCTGGAAACGCTGTGGTGCCAAGTCTATCGTCATCGCGGGCAAGCCCGGCTCCCACAGGGTCGGCATTTCAGTTCAGAGGGAGGTTGAAACAGTGCCAAATGGGAGGTTTCAGCCTACCTTGTAGGATCCTGCCACATCTTGCCGTTTGGTGATCATGAAAGCGGCACGTATGATGCATCCCAAACTCCCGCAGATTAGAAGCCTATGTCCCTGATAGTTCTACTGCTTCTGCCTTTTATCGGCAGCTGTCTGGCGGCCTTG
Organism: Pseudomonas sp. PA-1-6B; assembly: GCF_021609545.1. NCBI lineage: Bacteria > Pseudomonadati > Pseudomonadota > Gammaproteobacteria > Pseudomonadales > Pseudomonadaceae > Pseudomonas > Pseudomonas sp. PA-1-6B. The sequence continues at coordinate 94,669 of NZ_WJZM01000006.1, read as the reverse complement.
CTGCCGCATAACGCACGTAACACCGAATCCCTGTTGGCCGGCCTTGTGGCACTGGTCGGTACTATTCAAGTCGCCCTGCTCTACCCTCAGATCGCCCACGGTGGCGTGATCCGCGAAGAATTCATGTGGTTGCCCAGCCTGGGGCTCAACTTCGTGTTGCGCATGGATGGGTTTGCCTGGCTGTTCTCGATGCTGGTGCTGGGCATTGGCACGCTGGTGTCGCTGTATGCGCGCTACTACATGTCGCCGGACGACCCGGTGCCGCGTTTCTTTGCATTTTTCCTGGCGTTCATGGGCGCCATGCTGGGTTTGGTGATCTCCGGCAACCTGATCCAGATCGTATTCTTCTGGGAACTGACCAGCCTGTTCTCGTTCCTGTTGATCGGCTATTGGCACCACCGTGCAGATGCGCGACGTGGTGCGTATATGGCGCTGATGGTCACTGGCGCAGGTGGGCTGTGCCTGTTGGCGGGGGTGATGCTGCTGGGGCATATCGTCGGCAGCTATGACCTGGACCAGGTGCTGGCGGCGGGCGATCAGATTCGCGCGCATTCGCTGTACCCGGTCATGCTCGCCCTGGTGCTGATCGGCGCCTTGAGCAAAAGCGCGCAGTTCCCCTTCCATTTCTGGCTGCCCCACGCCATGGCGGCGCCGACGCCGGTTTCGGCTTATCTGCACTCGGCGACGATGGTGAAGGCCGGCGTGTTCCTGCTGGCCCGCCTGTGGCCGTCGCTGTCCGGCAGCGAAGAATGGTTCTGGATCGTCGGCGGTGCCGGCGCCCTCACTCTCCTCCTCGGCGCTTACTGCGCTATGTTTCAAAACGATCTCAAGGGCCTGCTGGCCTATTCCACCATCAGCCACCTGGGGCTGATCACCCTGCTGCTGGGCCTCAACAGCCCACTGGCCGCAGTTGCCGCGGTATTCCACATTCTCAACCACGCCACCTTCAAGGCTTCGCTGTTCATGGCGGCGGGCATCATCGACCACGAAAGCGGCACGCGGGATATCCGCAAGCTCAGTGGGCTGGTGCGCCTGATCCCGTTTACTGCGACCCTGGCGATGGTCGCCAGCGCGTCCATGGCCGGGGTGCCGTTGCTCAATGGCTTCCTGTCCAAAGAGATGTTCTTTGCCGAAACCGTGTTTATCTCGTCGACCCAATGGGTGGAAATCGCCCTGCCGGTGATCGCGACCATTGCCGGTACATTCAGCGTGGCCTATGCCCTGCGTTTTACCGTGGACGTGTTCTTCGGCCCGCCCGCCACCGACTTGCCGCACACGCCCCACGAGCCGCCGCGCTGGATGCGCGCACCCGTCGAGCTGTTGGTGTTCACCTGTCTGCTGGTGGGGATTTTCCCGGCCCAGGTGGTCGGCTCGATCCTCGCCGCTGCCGCCCTGCCGGTGGTGGGCGGTACGCTACCGGAATATAGCCTGGCAATCTGGCACGGCTGGAACGCGCCGATGATCATGAGCCTGGTGGCGATGACCGGCGGCGTGGTGCTGTACCTGATGCTGCGCAAGCAACTCAAGCGTGGCCGCTTCGAATACCCGCCGCTGATCGGCTATTTCAACGGCAAGCGCGGCTTCGAGCGCTGCCTGGTGGTGATGATGCGCGGCGTGCGCCGCATCGAGAAACGCATCAGCACCAAGCGCCTGCAAACCCAGTTGTTCCTATTGGTGCTGCTGGCAGTGATCGGCGCGATGATCCCGATGATCAACAGTGGCCTCAGCTGGGGCGACCGCCCGAAAATCCCGGGCTCCATCGTCTTCGTCACCCTGTGGATGCTGGCGATTGCCTGCGCCCTTGGCGCCGCCTGGCAAGCCAAGTACCACCGGCTGGCGGCCTTGACCATGGTCAGCGTGTGCGGCCTGATGACCTGCGTCACCTTCGTGTGGTTCTCGGCGCCGGACCTGGCCCTCACCCAACTGGTGGTGGAAGTGGTCACCACCGTGCTGATCCTGCTCGGCCTGCGCTGGCTGCCAAGGCGGATCGAAGAGGTCTCGCCCCTGCCCAGCTCGCTGCGCAAGGCGCGTATCCGCCGCCTGCGTGACTTGCTGCTCTCCACTGTGGTGGGCGGCGGCATGGCGCTGCTGTCCTACGCGATGCTGACCCGCCAGACACCCAACGATATCTCCTCGTTCTACTTAAGCCGTGCCCTGCCCGAAGGCGGCGGCAGCAATGTGGTGAACGTGATGCTGGTGGACTTCCGTGGCTTCGACACCCTGGGCGAAATCACCGTACTGGGCGCTGTGGCCTTGACCGTGTACGCCTTGCTCCGTCGCTTTCGCCCGTCCAAGGAAAGCATGGAGTTGCCACCCCAACAGCGCCAACTGGCGCCGGACGTGGCCACCGACCTGGTCAACCCGCGCCAGGCCAGCGACACCGCCCTGGGCTTTATGATGGTGCCGGCGGTGCTGGTGCGCCTGCTGCTGCCGATTGCGCTGGTGGTGTCGTTTTATCTGTTCATGCGCGGCCACAACCAACCTGGGGGTGGTTTCGTCGCCGGGCTGGTGATGTCGGTGGCGTTTATCCTGCAATACATGGTCGCCGGTACCCAGTGGGTCGAGGCGCAGATGAGCCTGCGGCCCATGCGCTGGATGGGCTTCGGCCTGCTGTCGGCCACCTTGACCGGGCTGGGCGCGCTGTTCGCCGGGTACCCGTTCCTCACCACGCATACCTGGCATTTCAGCCTGCCGTTACTGGGCGATATTCATATCGCCAGTGCGCTGTTCTTTGACGTCGGCGTGTACGCCATGGTCGTGGGCTCGACCCTGTTGATGCTCACCGCCCTCGGCCACCAGTCGGTGCGCGCGCATAAACCGAGCAACCAGCCCAAAGTGGTTGCTGCAACCGAAGGAGCCGCCTGATGGAAGAAGTCATCGCAATAGCCATTGGGGTCCTGGCGGCCTCCGGCGTCTGGTTGATCCTGCGGCCACGGACGTTCCAGGTGGTCATGGGTTTGTGCCTGCTGTCCTACGGCGTCAACCTGTTCATCTTCAGCATGGGCAGCCTCTTTATCGGCAAGGAGCCGATCATCAAGGACGGCGTGCCCCAAGACCTGCTCAACTACACCGACCCACTGCCCCAGGCCCTTGTGCTCACGGCCATCGTGATCAGCTTCGCCATGACCGCGTTGTTCCTGGTGGTGCTGCTGGCATCCCGGGGCCTCACAGGCACTGACCATGTAGACGGCCGGGAGCCCAAGGAATGACGTGGATGAATCAACTGATCGTCGCGCCGATCCTGCTGCCGCTGCTCACCGCCGGGCTGATGCTGATGCTGGGCGAGAAACGCCGCCCACTCAAAGCCCAGATCAATCTGTGCTCCAGCATCGTCGGCCTGGGCGTGGCCATCCTGCTGTTGTACTGGACGCAACAAGGCGGCCCCGGCTCGATTGGTGTGTATCTGCCGGGCAACTGGCAGGTGCCGTTCGGCATCGTCCTGGTGGTGGACCAACTGTCGGCGATGATGCTGGTGCTTACCGGGGTTATCGGCGTCAGTGCGCTGCTGTTCGCCATGGCCCGCTGGGACCGTGCGGGCACCAGCTTCCACGCCCTGTTCCAGATCCAACTGATGGGGCTGTATGGCGCCTTCCTCACCGCCGACCTGTTCAACCTGTTCGTGTTCTTCGAGGTGCTGCTGGCCGCCTCCTATGGTCTGATGCTGCACGGTTCCGGCCGTGCGCGGGTGTCGTCGGGGCTGCATTACATTGCGATCAACCTGCTGGCGTCGTCGCTGTTCCTGATTGGCGCGGCGATGATCTACGGCGTCACCGGCACGCTGAACTTCGCCGACCTGGCGCTGAAGATCCCTCTGGTACCGGAGGCGGATCGCGGCCTGTTGCATGCCGGTGCGGCGATCCTGGCTACGGCGTTCCTGGCCAAGGCTGGCATGTGGCCGCTGAACTTCTGGCTGGCGCCCGCCTATTCCTCGGCCAGCGCGCCGGTGGCGGCAATGTTCGCGATCATGACCAAGGTCGGCGTGTACACCGTGCTGCGCCTGTGGACCCTGCTGTTCTCCGGCCAGGCCGGCGCCTCGGCGCTGTTTGGCGGCGACTGGCTGGTGTACGGCGGCATGGCGACCATCATTTGCGCGGCACTGGCGATGGTGGCGGCGCAGCGCCTGGAACGCATGGCCAGCCTGAGTATCCTGATGTCGGCCGGGATCCTGCTGTCAGCGGTAGGGTTTGCCCAGCCGAGCCTGACCGCGGGGGCGCTGTTCTATCTGGTCAGTTCCACCCTGGCACTGAGCGCGCTGTTTTTGCTGGCGGAGCTGATCGAGCGTTCGCGTTCGGCCAACGACCTGCCGCTGGATGAGGAGATTGATGCGCTGCCCAAAGCCATGGAATCGCTGCATCCGCGCCCGGGCGTGAACCTGGACGATGAGCAAAAAGCAGTGATCGGCCAGGTCATCCCTTGGACCATGGCCTTCCTGGGCCTGAGCTTTATCGCCTGCGCGCTGCTGATTATCGGCATGCCGCCGCTGTCCGGGTTTATCGGCAAGCTCAGCCTGTTGAGCGCGCTGATCAACCCACTGGGCCTGGGCAACGCCGTGGACGAGTCCATCCGCCCGGCGGCCTGGGGCCTGGTGGCGCTGCTGATTCTCTCTGGCCTGGCCTCGCTCATCGCTTTCGCCCGCCTCGGCATCCAGCGCTTCTGGACCCCGGAAGAACGCCCATCACCGCTGCTGCGCCGCTACGAGTGTGTGCCGATCTTCCTGCTGCTGGGGTTGAGCATCGCGCTGACCTTCAAGGCCGAGGCGCTGATGCGCTACACCCAGGCTACCGCCGAAAGCCTGAACAACCCGGAACACTACGTGATGGCAGTGCTCGCGACCCGGCCAGTGCCCAGCCCTGAAGCCAAGGCCGCCGCCCTGGAGGTGCAGCCATGAAACGTCTGTTCCCGGCTCCCTGGCTGTCGTTGGCGTTGTGGGTATTGTGGCTGGTGCTGAACTTGTCGATCAGCCCCGGCAACCTGCTGCTGGGCGCACTGTTGGGCTTTCTTGCGCCGCTGATGATGGCGCCGCTGCGCCCGCTGCCGATCCGCATCCGCCGCCCAGGGGTGATCATCCGCCTGTTCTTCCGGGTCGGCCTCGACGTGATCATCTCCAACCTGCACGTGGCCTGGGGCGTACTCACTTGCGGCTCACGCCCACCGCGCTCGCGCTTTATCAAGATCCCCCTGGACCTGCGCGACGCCAACGGCCTGGCTGTGCTGGCGATGATCACCAGCGTGACCCCCGGCACCGTCTGGTCGGAACTGGCCCTGGACCGCAGCATCCTGCTGCTGCACGTCTTCGACCTGGATGACGAGGCCTCGTTTATCCAGCAATTCAAGCACGCCTACGAACGGCCCCTGATGGAGATCTTCGAATGAGCGCCCTGCTCGCCAATGCGATCCTGTTCAGCCTGTTCCTGTTCTCCCTGGCCATGGTGCTGACCCTGGTGCGCCTGTTCAAAGGCCCCTCGGCCCAGGACCGGGTACTGGCGCTGGACTACCTGTACATCCTGGCGATGCTGATGATGCTGACCCTGGGTATTCGCTATGCCAGCGACACTTACTTTGAAGCGGCGCTATTGATCGCGCTGTTCGGCTTCGTCGGCTCGTTCGCCCTGGCCAAATTCCTGCTGCGTGGGGAGGTGATTGAATGATGCCGTTATGGGTTGAAATTATCGTGGCGGCGTTGCTGTTGCTCAGCGGCCTGTTTGCCTTGATTGGCGCGATTGGCTTGCTGCGGATGAAAGAATTTTTCCAACGCATGCACCCGCCGGCACTGGCGTCGACGTTGGGGGCGTGGAGCGTGGCGTTGGCGTCGATCATCTACTTTTCGGTGCTCAAGTCCGGGCCGGTGTTGCATGGCTGGTTGATTCCGATTTTGCTCGCGATCACCGTGCCAGTCACCACACTGCTACTGGCGCGAACGGCCCTGTTCCGCAAACGTATGGCTGGTGATGACGTCCCCGCCGAAGTCAGCAGCCGCCGCTGATTCTTCAGGCGAATTCAGTAAAAATGTGGGAGCTGGCTTGCCTGCGATAGCGGTTTATCAGTTACAGCATCATTGACTGAAACTGCGCTATCGCAGGCAAGCCAGCTCCCACCATTTGGTTTGGCGCCAGGCAAAAGAGCGGATACGCGCCGCCCATTGCGCCAGCTCAGCATCATCGGCCCGCACCAAGTCGAAATCTCAGACAAAAATCGAATAATCCTACATCCTACTCGCACGATAAAAGGCGAAACATCCGATATTTCCTATTTACATTCTTTTGTATGTTTATGGCGAATAAATCAGGATGCCAACGTCCATGGCTAACCACGGCTACATGTCCATTAACGGAAAATCTCAAGGCCTGATCTCGGCTGGTTGCTCAACCCAAGACTCCATCGGCAACAAGTGCCAGGAGGGGCACCGAGACGAAATCATGGTGATGTCCTTCAATCACAATATGCTCAATACCGGCAACATCAGAGCCTCCACGCACGGCCCGGTGGTTATTACAAAAAATATTGATAAATCTTCGCCCCTGCTGGCCGTGGCGTTATCCAATAGAGAAGAACTGAACTGCGTGATCAACTTTTATCGCATTTCACAGTTCGGCCAGCACCAAAAATACTACACCGTCGATATCAGGGGCTGCATCATTGCCAGCCTGACCGTCGATGTCCCCCACTCCGTCCTGCTGAACGATGTAGACGCACAGGAACATCTGTCGATTCGTTATCGGGAAATCATCTGGACACATCATCTAGCGGGCACCAGCGGCTATGGCTCATGGGAAACCGGGCGATGAAATCAAAGAACAAAAATCAAACACCGAGCTTTTATGACTTATGGGTCGTCAGCCAAGCCGCAGGCAACCTGACCAGCCAGGCTTGCACAATCAGCGCTCGTCATCTGCAGGACGGTGTGACTCGCTCGATATTCAATCGGGAAGTGGCCTATTACGCTCGCAGTATCGTTAACGATGTGGAGCAGGGAAAAAAGACCGTCGCAGAGGGGCTGATCGAGATAAAAAAAGAGCAGCGTAGTTTGCTGGATCAGTCAATAGCAATTGGGAGAAATGGAATTGGAGCCGTTGCAGGCGCGCTTCAAATAGCTACTGGTGCCGGAATTTGCTACGCATCGGTGGGTACCCTGTGCCTCGTCGCAGGAGTGCCATTAATGGCACATGGCGCTAATAATTTATATGAAGGTGGACACAACCTAGTAACAGGAAGATCCGATACCGTCGGTCCGGTTCGTACAGCATATCAATCAGTTGCATCCGCCGTCGGTCACGGAGAGCGGGAAGCAAACATGGCCTACGGCGCCGTTGATATTAGCCTATCTATCTACAGCACTGTAAGACATATATACAAACCAGATGCTTGGCGTTTATTTAGGTATTTGGATTCAGACCGGATACGAGCCTATAAAACCATGACACCAACTTCGCTGACAGCGGAAGCCGCAACAGATGCAATCACATTAAAGCAACTACATGAAGAGTCTAAAAAGTGATTATTATGGCTTTTCTAATACTCTCACCACTGGGGCTTTTATTCGCTTACTGGCTTAGAGTTATCTTCTCCGGCAAAGGACTTGGATATACCAAAATCTATATCAGCTTAGCAGTCAATATTTTCTTTATGATGACACATATGGAAATCGCTCAATTTGACAAATACTTATACTTCGGCACTCATCCAGAAGTCATTGAAAACTATCCAATCATTGGCTGGATCGCACTAGCGTTCTTCATACTGCATGCACTCGCACTCCCAGTTAAACGCGACTTGAACTGGTGGTGGAAACGCTAAGTGACATCGCTATTTTTTGTAAAAAAAAGCCCCGATCCAGTCGGGGCATTTTTTTATTCAGCGTGCAGCTTTCAACCGTCAGTCAGCCAACCGCCACGTCGTCCCACCCTTCCCGTCTTCCAACACCACACCCATCGCGGTCAGTTGGTCGCGGATACGGTCGGATTCCGCCCAGTCCTTGTTAGCCCGAGCAGCCAAACGCGCCTGGATCAACGCATCCACTTGCGCCGCATCCACACGCCCTTCAGCGCCCGCTTGCAGGAAGTCATCCGCTTCCATCTGCAACACGCCCAGCACGCTGGCCAGTTCTTTCAGGCGTGCTGCCAGGCCCGCCGCTGCGTCGATATCGGCCTCGCGCAAGCGGTTGATCTCACGCACCATCTCAAACAGCACTGCGCAGGCTTCCGGCGTACCAAAGTCGTCGTTCATGACTTCGGTAAAGCGTGCCACGAACGCTTCGCCACCAGCAGGCGCAACCGATGGCAAACCTTTCAACGCGTGGTAGAAACGCTCCAGGGCGCCCTTGGCGTCCTTGAGGTTGTCTTCGGAGTAGTTGATGGCGCTGCGGTAGTGGCTCGACACCAACAGGTAACGCACCACTTCCGGGTGGTACTTTTCCAGCACGTCGCGGATGGTGAAGAAGTTGTTCAAGGACTTGGACATCTTCTCGCCATTGATGCGGATCATGCCGCAGTGCATCCAGGCGTTGGCGTAGGTCTTGCCTGTGGCGGCTTCGCTCTGGGCGATTTCGTTTTCGTGGTGCGGGAACTCAAGGTCGCTGCCGCCGCCATGAATGTCAAAGGTCTCGCCCAGGCAGCAAGTGGACATCACCGAGCATTCGATGTGCCAGCCCGGACGCCCGGCGCCCCAGGGCGACTCCCAGCTCGGCTCGCCCGGCTTGGTACCTTTCCACAGTACGAAGTCGAGCGGGTCCTGCTTGGCTTCATCGACTTCGATACGCGCACCAATGCGCAGGTCTTCGATCTTTTTACGCGACAGCTTGCCGTAGCCCATGAACTTGGCGACGCGGTAGTACACGTCGCCGTTGCCTGGGGCGTAGGCGTAGCCCTTGTCGATCAAGGTCTGGATCATCGCGTGCATGCCCGGGATGTGGTCCGTGGCACGCGGTTCCATGTCCGGCTTGAGGATGTTGAGGCGCGCCTCGTCCTCGTGCATGGCGGCGATCATGCGCTCGGTCAGCGCGTCGAACGACTCGCCGTTTTCGTTGGCACGGTTGATGATCTTGTCGTCGATGTCGGTGATGTTGCGCACGTACGTCAAGTCATAGCCGCTGAAACGCAACCAGCGGGTCACCAGGTCGAAGGCAACCATGCTGCGGCCGTGGCCGATGTGGCAGTAGTCGTACACGGTCATGCCGCACACGTACATGCGCACCTTGTTGCCGTCCAGCGGCTTGAAGACTTCTTTGGTCTTGCTGAGCGTGTTGTAGATCGTTAGCACGATGTTTCCCTTAAATCACTGGCCCCACGAATCTCGCAAGGTCACGGTACGGTTGAATACCGGAGCGCCTGGTTTCGAGTCCTTGATATCCGCGCAAAAGTAGCCTTCGCGCTCGAACTGGAAACGGTCTTCCGGCTGTGCGTCGCCAAGCGATGGCTCGGCACGACAACCAGTGAGTACTTGCAGGGAATCAGGGTTGATGTTGTCGAGGAAACTCGCGCTGTCTTCAGCCTTCTCAGGGTTTGGCGAGCGGAACAGACGATCGTACAGGCGCACTTCGCATTCGATGCTGGCAGCGGCCGGCACCCAGTGGACCACACCCTTGACCTTGCGGCCTTCAGGGTTCTTGCCCAGGGTGTCCGGATCGTACGAGCAGCGCAGCTCGACGATGTTGCCGTCGGCGTCCTTGATCGCTTCGTCCGCACGGATCACGTAGCTGCCGCGCAGGCGCACTTCGCCGTTCGGCTCCAGGCGCTTGTAGCCTTTTGGCGGCTCTTCCATGAAGTCGTCACGGTCGATGTAGATCTCGCGGGCGAACGGCAATTTGCGTACGCCCAGCTCTTCTTTCTGCGGGTGACGCGGCAGTTCGAGGTTCTCGACCTGGCCTTCCGGGTAGTTGGTGATCACGACTTTCAACGGGCGCAGCACGCACATGGCACGCGGGGCGTTGGCGTCGAGGTCCTGACGGATGCTGAATTCCAGCATACCGAAATCGACCACGCCGTCGGAACGGTTGGTGCCGACCATGTCGCAGAAGTTGCGGATCGACGCCGGCGTGTAGCCACGGCGACGGAAGCCCGACAGGGTCGACATGCGCGGGTCATCCCAGCCATGCACGTGCTTTTCATCGACCAGTTGCTTGAGCTTGCGCTTGCTGGTGATGGTGTAGTTCAGGTTCAGGCGGCTGAACTCGTACTGACGCGGGTGCGCCGGTACCGGCAGGCTGTCCAGAAACCATTCGTACAGCGGGCGATGGCTTTCGAACTCCAGGGTGCAGATGGAGTGGGTGATGCCTTCGATGGCGTCCGACTGACCGTGGGTGAAGTCGTAGTTGGGGTAGATGCACCACTTGTCACCGGTCTGGTGGTGATGGGCATGGCGGATGCGGTACATGATCGGGTCACGCAGGTTCATGTTCGGCGAGGCCATGTCGATCTTGGCGCGCAGCACGCGGGCGCCGTCCGGGAATTCGCCGGCGCGCATACGGTTGAACCAGTCCAGGTTCTCTTCCACCGAACGGTCGCGGAACGGGCTGTTCTTGCCCGGCTCGGTCAGCGTGCCACGGTACTCCTTGGCCTGCTCCGGGGTCAGGTCGTCCACATAGGCCTTGCCGGCCTTGATCAGCTCGACAGCCCAGTCGAACAACTGGTCGAAATACTTGGAGGCATAGCGCACTTCACCGGACCATTCGAAGCCCAGCCACTTGATGTCGCTTTCGATGGCGTCGATGTATTCCTGGTCTTCCTTGGCCGGGTTGGTGTCGTCGAAACGCAGGTGCGTGACGCCACCGAACTCCTGGGCCAGGCCGAAGTTCACACAGATCGACTTGGCGTGGCCGATATGCAGGTAGCCGTTGGGCTCAGGTGGGAAACGGGTGACGATCTGCGTGTGCTTGCCCGAATCCAGGTCCGCCTGGATGATCGGGCGAAGGAAATTGACCGGGACGGCAGGTCCGGCCTTGGTATTCGAGGTAGGGTCGACAGTGGGCTTGCTCATAGGATCCTTGAACAGACAGGTGCGTGGCCAGGTGGGGCCAGATAAAACAAAGGGCTCATAATAGCCGAAGCAGTCAAGACACATACAGAGCGCGGCCAATTAATTGCCCGGGCGGTAAAAAACCACCTCGAAATTCCCGCAGGGCACGCTAAACTGCGCGCCTTGGCCGTCGTTTAGCCAGACAGGTAAGGTGCCCAGGCGCCCACACCCACGAATTCCCTGAAAAGAGTAGCGAACATGACTCAAGTCAAACTGACCACCAACCACGGTGACATCGTTATCGAGCTGAACGCCGAGAAAGCGCCGATCACCGTCGCCAACTTCATCGAATACGTCAAAGCCGGCCACTACGAAAACACTGTTTTCCACCGCGTCATCGGTAACTTCATGATCCAGGGCGGCGGTTTCGAGCCGGGCATGAAAGAGAAGAAAGACAAGCGTCCAAGCATCCAGAACGAAGCGGACAACGGCCTTTCCAACGACAAGTACACCGTCGCCATGGCCCGTACCATGGAGCCGCATTCGGCCTCCGCGCAGTTCTTCATCAACGTCGCCGACAACGCCTTCCTGAACCACAGCGGCAAGAACGTGCAGGGTTGGGGCTACGCGGTGTTCGGTAAAGTCACCGAAGGCACCGACGTTGTCGACAAGATCAAAGGCGTATCGACCACCTCCAAGGCCGGTCACCAGGACGTTCCAGCCGAAGACGTGATCGTCGAGAAAGCCGAGATCGTTGGGTGATATTGCTGATTTCAGATTTGCATCTGGAAGAGGAGCGCCCGGACATCACCCGGGCGTTTCTGGATCTGCTCCACGGCCGCGCCCGTGGCGCCCAGGCGTTGTACATTCTGGGGGACTTCTTCGAAGCCTGGATTGGCGACGATGGCATGACCCCCTTCCAGCGTTCCATCTGCGCGGCTCTGCGTGAGCTGAGCGACAGCGGTACCCCGATTTTCATCATGCACGGCAACCGTGATTTCCTGATCGGCAAGGCGTTCTGCAAAGCGGCAGGCGCTACCTTGCTCAAGGACCCGACGGTCGTGCAGTTGTATGGCGAGCCAGTGCTGTTGATGCACGGCGACAGCCTCTGCACCCGCGACCTCGGCTATATGAAGCTGCGGCGCATCCTGCGTAACCCGGTTGTACTGTTTATCCTGCGCCACCTGCCCTTGGGCACGCGTCACAAACTGGCGCGCAAGTTGCGCAGTGAGAGCAGCGCTCAAGTGCGCATGAAGGCCAACGACATTGTCGATGTCACCCCCGAAGAAGTGCCACGGGTGATGCAGCAGTTCGGCGTGCGCACCCTGGTCCACGGCCATACGCACCGCCCCGCCATCCATAAGTTGCAGATCGGCGACCAGGCGGCCAAGCGCATTGTGCTGGGGGACTGGGACAAGCAAGGCTGGGCGCTGCAGGTGGATGAGCAAGGGTTTCAGCTGGCGGCGTTTGACTTCGTCAACCCGCAGTTGGCGTTGCCTGGCGCCTAAACCTCTGACACAACACCGATCAACCTGTGGGAGCTGGCTTGCCTGCGATGCAGACACCTCGGTGTATCAGATGCACCGAGGTGATGCTATCGCAGGCAAGCCAGCTCCCACACAAGCCAGCTCCCACAGGGACCGCGCTGACCTTATGATCAGTGCCCCGAAGCCGCAGGCCCGGCCTTCGCCGTGAACGGCGGCTTGGCCAGCCACACCAGCAACATCAAGCCCATGAACATCCACCCCAGCAACGTGAAGTAATCCACGGTGGACATCATGTACGCCTGGCTGGTGAGAATCTGGTCCAGTTGGGTATAGGCCTTCTGCCCTGCCCCGCCCAGCGCCTGCAACGCATCGCGGGTGGTCGAGTCGTAGACGGTCATGTTCTCGCTCATGTAGGCATGGTGCTGATCGGCCCGACGGATCCAGATCCAGGTGGTCAGCGAGGCCGCGAAGCTGCCGCCCAAGGTACGCAGGAAGGTCGCCAGCCCGGCGCCGTCGGCAATCTGGTGCGGCGGCAGGTCGGACATCAGGATGCTCAAGGTCGGCATGAAGAACAGCGCCACGCCGATGCCCATGAACAGCTGCACCATGGCGATGTGGGTGAAGTCCACTTCGTTGGTGAAGCCGGCGCGCATGAAGCAGCTCAAGCCAATCGCCAGGAACGCCAGGCCCGCCAGCAGGCGCAGGTCGAACTTGTGCGCGTACTTGCCCACGAAAGGCGACATCAGCACCGGCAAAATGCCGATCGGTGCCACCGCCAGCCCGGCCCAGGTGGCGGTGTAGCCCATCTGTGTCTGCAACCATTGCGGCAGGATCAGGTTGATGCCGAAAAAGCCCGCATAACCGAGGATCAACACAATGGTGCCGATCCGGAAGTTACGGTGCGCGAACAGCCGCAGGTTGACCACCGGGTGCTTGTCGGTCATCTCCCAGATCACGAACACCGCCAGGGCAACCACCGAAATGGCCGCACCAATGATGATGAAGTTGGACTCGAACCAGTCCAGGTCATTGCCTTTGTCGAGGATGATCTGCAAGGCGCCGACCCCGACGATCAGGCTTAACAACCCGACGTAATCCATCGGCTGATAACTGGTGACCACCGGACGTTTCTTCAACTGCGAGCGCACCACCATCACGGCGAAGATACCAATGGGCACGTTGATGAAAAAGATCCACGGCCAGCTGTAGCTGTCAGTGATCCAGCCGCCGAGGATGGGACCGGCAATCGGCGCCACCACCGTGACCATCGCCAATAACGCCAGGGCCATGCCGCGCCTGGCCGGGGGATAAACCGCAATCAGCAGCGTCTGGGTCATCGGGTACAACGGCCCGGCGACCAAGCCTTGCAGCACACGAAAGCCGATCAATTCGGGCATCGAGGTGGAGATCCCGCACAGGAACGAGGCCAGCACAAACAGAATGGTCGCCCACAGGAACAGCTTCACCTCACCAAAGCGTCGGCTCAACCAGCCGGTGAGCGGCAAGGCAATGGCGTTGCTCACCGCAAACGAAGTGATCACCCAGGTGCCCTGCTCCGAACTCACCCCCAGGTTGCCGGAGATCGTCGGCAACGCCACGTTGGCGATGGTGGTGTCGAGCACCTGCATGAAGGTCGCCAGCGACAGGCCAATAGTGGCCATCAACAGGCTGGGTGGCGTGAACGAGGCGTTATTGCTCATCAGCGTTGCGCAGCCTTGGGAGCGGCGACGCTGTTGTCATGGATCAACTGGTTGATCATGGCATCGGCCTCGGCCAATTGGCGGTCATACACGTTGGTGGTGAACGAGGCTTTTTGCGGCGCCTGTTGCGCCAGCACCGGGCCGCTCTGGTCGTGCAGGTCTACGTTGACCACGGTGCTCAAGCCCACTCGCAGTGGGTGTTTGGCCAGCTCTTCGGCGTTGATATGGATGCGCACCGGTACCCGCTGCACGATCTTGATCCAGTTGCCGGTGGCGTTCTGCGCGGGCAGCAAGGCGAATGCGCTGCCCGTGCCGGCGCCAAGGCTGTCGACGGTGCCGCTGTACTTCACGTCGCTGCCGTAGATGTCGGACTCGATATCCACCGGCTGGCCGATGCGCATATCCCGCAGTTGGGTTTCCTTGAAGTTGGCATCGATCCACAGCTGGTCCAGCGGGATCACCGCCATCAGCGCGGTGCCCGGTTGGACGCGCTGGCCCAGTTGCACGGTGCGCTTGGCCACATAGCCGGTGACCGGCGCGATCAAGGTGCTGCGCGCATTGGTCAGGTACGCCTGGCGCAGTTGCGCGGCGGCCGCTTGCACATCGGGGTGGGACGAAATCACCGTGTCATCCACCAGGGCATTGGTGGTTTTGAGTTGTTGCTCAAGGTTGGTCAAGGCGTTCTTGGCGGCGGTCAGGCTGTCGCGAGCGTGGGACAGTTCTTCCTGGGAAATCGCGCCGCCCTGGGCCAGGGTCTTGCGGCGGTTGTAGTTGTCCTGGGCGGTTTGTACATCGGCCTTCTGCGCATTGACCTGGGCTTTCATGCCATCGACGTTGCTGTACAGGCCGCGTACCTGGCGCACGGTGCGGGCCAGGTTGGCCTGGGCACTTTGCAGGCCGACGGCGGCGTCGTTGGGGTCGAAGTTGATCAGCACCTGGCCTTCATGCACCAGGTCGCCATCGTCGGCGCCGATGCTGACCACGGTGCCAGTGACCAGCGGGGTGATTTCCACCACGTTACCGTTCACATAGGCGTCGTCGGTGCTTTCATTGAAGCGCCCGTAGAACTCATACCAGGCCCACACGCCCACCACACTCAGGATGACGATGAGCGCCAGGCCGATCAGCATCACTTTGCGTTTGCGGGGGTTGGTGTCTTTGGGTTGTTCGGTTGCGTTGTTGCTGTCGGCAGTGGCCATGACAAATACCTCAAATTATTCCGTGCGTGTAGCTGGGGTGGTCGCGGCCAAGCTGTTGGCGTGGTACCCGCCACCCAGGGCCTGCATCAATTGAATCGACAGGTCGATCTGCGCCGCATTCAAGGTGGCCAACTGACGCTGGGCCTGCAGCAATTGCTGCTCGATGCTGAGCACATCCAGGTAGTTACCGATGCCTGAGCTGTAGCGTTGCACCCCGGTGTCGTAGGACTGCTGCGCGATGTCGGCGGCATGTTGCTGGGCCTGGATCTGCCGCCCGGTGTCGCGCAGTTGGGACAGGCTGTTGCCGATATCGCCCAAGGCTTGCACCAGGGTTTTGTTGTACTGGGCCACGGCCAGGTCGTAGTCGGCGTCGCGGGCGTCGAGGTCGGCTCGCAGACGGCCGCCGTCGAAGATCGGCAGCGAGATGGTCGGCGCAATGTTGAAGAAGCGGCTGGCCGAACCGAACATCGCGTCGCCCAACAACGACTCGGCACCGGCGCTCGCGCTCAGGTTGAGGTTGGGGTAGAAGCGGGTCTTGCTGGCGTCGATGTTCTTGCTCGCGGCCTCTACTCGCCAGCGTGCGGCAACCAGGTCCGGGCGACGACCGAGCAGCTCGGCTGGCAACACCGCCGGCACGGCCACGGCGCTGGGTTTGAGCACCGCTGGGCGAGCCAACTCGTCACCGCGGTCCGGGCCTTTACCGAGCAACACGGCGAGGGCGATCTTGGCGCTTTGCAGCTGTTTTTCCGCGTCAATCAGTTGCGACTGGGAGCTGGCTTCCAGGCTCTCGGTCTGCTGGAACTGATACTCGCTGTCGATACCGGAACTCAGGCGGCGCTTGCTCAGGTCAAGCATCTGGCGGGTACGCTTGAGGTCATCCACGGCCAGGTCACGCACGATATGGGCCTGGCCCAGGTCGCTGTAAGCCTTGGCCACGTTCGCGGCCAGTGTCAGGCGCGCGGCCTGCTGGTCGACTTCGGCAGCACGGGCCTCGCCCAACGCCGCTTCCCAGGCGGCGCGCTGGCCGCCCCACAGGTCGAAGTTGTAATTGAAGCTGGCGCCGATGTTGCGCACCGTCGAATAGGCATCGCCCTGCCCGCGTGGGTCCTGGTCCTTGGCCAGGCGCGAACGGCTCACGCCGGCGCTGGTATCCAGGGTCGGCATACGGGCGGCGTTGGCGGCATAGGCCGCCGCTTCGGCCTGGTGGGCGCGGGCGTCGGCGACTTGCATGTCGGGGCTGTTCTGCAGGGCTTCCTGGATCAGGCCGTCAAGCTGTGGGTCGCCCAGGCTTTTCCACCAGTCAGCGGCCGGCCAGGCGGCGCTCGACAGCGTCACGCCGCTCAGGGATTTGCCGGTGTGCAGGGTATTGGCGTCGAGGCGCTGGCCCTGGGTGTCGAGGCCGCTGTAGTTGGCACAACCGGCCAACGTCATCGCCGCCAGCACCAGGCTGAATGCGCGTGTGTTCATGATCTACCTACCCGCTGGATCGTGATGGGGTCACCCGCAGCGATCAGCATTTTCTTCAGGATCCGTTCCAGGGTTTCCAGCTCGCCCGGCTCAAGCACGCCGGCCAACTGGTTAAGGGCCTTGGCGCCAATGTGCGGCAGCATGTCCGCCAGGCGCTGGCCCTCGGCGGTCAGCACCAACTGCACCTGGCGGCGATCCAGCTCGGAGCGCTTGCGGCTGAGCAGGTCTTTTTGCTCCAGCCGGTCGAGCATGCGCGTCATCGAACCGCTGTCCAGGGACAGGTTGCGGCACAGCTCCGCCGGGGTATCGACGCCGAACTGGGCCATGATGATCAACACCTTGAACTGCGCGGCCGTGATGCCGTGGGGTTCCATATGGGTGTCGATGATGCGGTCCTTGAGGATCGCGGCGCGGCCCAGCAACAGGCCGAGGTGGCAGTTGTGGAAGTTGTCAGGGGTGAAGTGAGGCATCGAAAGTCACCTTATTACTGCCTAGGCAGCGAATGTGTGACGAGATGTTACTGCTTAGGCAGCGAATGTCAAATGGAATAATTAGGTTGCTTGGTAGTTGGTCGAAGACTGGAGTGACATGAAAACCAAATGTGGGAGGGAGCTTGCTCCCGATAACAGTATGTCAGTCAACTTGTTTGTCGCTGACCCACCGCTATCGGGGGCAAGCCCCCTCCCACATTTTTACCGGATACCGGTCAGAAATCGCGCTTGTAGAAGATATCCAGGGAACTCGCTACGCCCGTGGCCACTTCCAGGTACACCTTCTTGCTCAGCAGGTAGCGCAAGGCAATGGTGTTAGCCGGTTCGAACACCCCTACCCCATAACGCAAGCTGAGCTTCTCGTTGATCTTGCCGCTGGCCACCACGGCGGTGCTGTTACCCGTACCCTGGGTGTCCAGATCAAAGTCCTGGATGCCCAGCTTATTGGCAATATCCGAGGTCACGCCAGCGCTGCCCATCAGGCCCAGGCCCAGGGCGGCTTCGGCGAGCATGTTGTTGTCTTCGCCGGTGTTGGTGCGCGAACGGCCCAGCACCAGGTATGACAACGCATCTTCCTGGGCCATGGCCGGCTCGGAGAAGATTTGCGTGGTCGGTTGTTCAGCGCTGCCGCTCAGGCGAATACCGGCGGTCACGGTGCGGGACGATTCGACCACCACGCGCACCGCCTCGATATCCAGGAACGGTTGGTCCAGCGGCCCGGCAAACAACAGGCGTGCACGGCGCACGTTGAGGCGCTGGCCGTAGGCGCGGTAGCGGCCGTCGTTGAGCCACAGCTCTCCACGGGTGTCCATGTTGTCGCCGATGTGCACGTGGCCCTGGACCTTGGCGGTGAGGCCGAAGCCGGCGAAGTTGAGCTGGTCCTCGCCCACCTCCACGTCGATATCCATGGCCATGACCATTGGCGGTTTGCCCTCTTCGGTCTGGCTGCCGATGATCACCGTGTCGTCGGAAACCTTGACGGTCGACGGCGGCAACTCGCGCACGGTGATGTCGCCACGGGGGATATGGACCTTGCCGGCGATCGCCAGCTTGTCGTCCTTGAGGCTGATTTTCAGGTCGGGCCCCACTTCCAGCTTGGCGTAGGGCTCCACGGTGACCGGCAGTTGCGAGCCTTTGAGGCTGAGGTCGACCACCAGGGCGCGGCCCCAGTCGATCTGGCCCGTAAGGCTACCCTGGCCGGCCTTGCCGCTGCGCCAGCCGCCGTTGAGCTGCACGCTTTCGCCGGCGATTTGCGCCTGCAAGTTCAGGCCTTCGAGGCTGATGGGCAGTTCCGGCCCGGAGACTTCGCCGTCCACCAGGTTAAGGTTGCCGTTGACCAGGGGCGCGAGCAAACCGCCGGAGATGCGGCCATTGCCGTTGAGTTTGCCGCTGAGTTTTTCCACCATGGGCACAAAGGGCCGCGCTACGGCGAGGTCCAGACCCGTAAGGCTGAAATTGCCGGTGATCGGCTTGTTGCTCGGCAGCGGATTGATCTGCGCCTGCAACAACAATTGGCCAAGCTTGCCGCCACGGAAATTCAGCTGGGTGTCGATGCGCTTGGGATTGAGGGTGGTTTCCAGTTTCAAGGTGTCGTAGGGGAAATCCAGCCACTGGCCCTTGTCGCGCACGCGCAAGGTGCCGCCACTGGCGTCCACCGCGACCACACCTTTTGGGCCGCTCTGAGGCAAGTCGAGTTGCACATCGGCGTTGAGCCTGCCCTGCCAGGCGAAGTCTTTGGGCAAGAACCCCGCGAGGCTGTCGAGAGGGAATTGCTTGAGGTGGTAACGCAACTTCGGCTCGGGCATCAGGCGCTGGTCTTCCCCACACAGGCTGGCGCCACCGGAGACCCAGCAGTGCGCACCGAAGGTCAGCTTGCCATCGGCCAGGCGTTCGATCTTCGCCGGGGTTTGCAGCCGCCAGTCCTGGCCACCGGCTTGCACATCGCCACTGGCCAGGCGCCCGCGCCAGTTGTCTTTATCGAGGTTGCCGTCCAGGGCCAGGGCCAGTTTTACCAGCGGGCCAGTCAGCGCCAGCTGGACTTTCTGGTTCTTGATATCGCCTTGGGCGCTGGCGGTGAGGTTGCCGACTTGCGTCTCGCCGCTTTGAATGCCGTTGGCCTTGAGGTCGAGCTTGGCGCGCTGGGCGCTATCAAGGTTGGCGTCCAGGTTGAGGGTTTGCAGACGGTTGTCGGCAAAGGCCAGTTGCTGACCCTTGAGGTCGAGCTTGCCTTGAGGGGCTTTCAAGGTGCCGGCCACCTCGACACGCCCGTTGATTTGCCCGCGCAGTTGCGGCCAGAGCTGGGCCAGGCGCGCCAGCTTGATGTCGATCTGCCCGGCCAGACGCTGTTGCAGGCTGCCGCTGCCGTTGATGCGGTTGTCGCCCAGGCGGATATCCAGGTTGGCGAGGGTCCATTGTTCGCCGGCGCCTTCGGCCTTGGCCGCCAACACAGCGGTTTGCCCGCGCAGGCGGCCCTTGAGGTCGAGGTCAGCGTTGAGCTTGAGTTGTTCGTTCTTGAACTCGCCTTTGCTGCGCAGCGGCCCGGCCAGGGTGCCGGGCAACTCTGCGACCCAGTAGGCCGGGTTCAGCGCCGACAGATCCAGGGCGGTGTCCCAGGCAATGCCGTCGGCAAATTGCAGGTTCAGGTGGCCTTCGGCCTTGCCTTGGCCGGCACTCAGTTTCAGCTCAGGCAGGAAGACCTGCTTGAGGTCGCCACTGAAGGGGGTGACCACATTGAACTTGCCCGCCGGGCCGTCGAGGTCGGCCTTGAGATTGCCCAGGTAGTTGCCGTCTTTATAGGAGATTTCACCGTTGAAGGTGCGCAAGGCCACTTGCGGTTCGTCAATGACCGGATAGAGGCGATGCCAGGGGAAGTCCAGCCAGTCGATCCTGGCGTCCGCGCTGAAGCCTTGTTGCCAGTCCAGGTTGGCACTGAGCTTGAGGCTTTGCTTGTCACCCGCCGTCAGGTCCAGGCCGGCAATCTGTGCGCCCTTGGCGTCAACCTTACCCTTGAGCAGTAAATCCACCGGGCCGTTTTCGGCCGGTAGCACGGCCTTGCCCAGCAACTGGTAGCCATTGCTCAGGTCGCCTTTAGCGTTCAAGTCCAGTTGGTTGAGTTGCAAGGTATCGGGCAGGTCTGCGCTGGGTTTGAACGACTCGGAGGTGATGTGCACCTGCGCCGGCAGGTTTTCCACCAGGGGTTGCAGCTCGCCAGTGAGCTTGGCCGGCAGGTAGCCGCTGCTGTCGGCGTCGAGCTTGAGGGTCTTGAGCAAGTCGCCCTCGAGCTTGAGGGCAATGGTCCAGGGCGCGCCCCCCGGCGCATAGGGCAAGCTCAGATTACCGGTGGCATTCAACGGCCAATCGCCGCTGGGTTGCAGCAGACCGGCGAGGTCCAGTACCAGCTCGTCGCGCTGCAGATGCACCGAGTCGATCTGCAGGCCGGCGGTAGTCCAGTGCGCCACCAGTTGCAGGCCCTTGAGTTCTTCATTGCCGTTGAACAGCAGGCTGCCAATGCGCACATCGCCCAACCGGAGAGAAACCGGCAGCTTCAGGTCGGGCAGTTGAATCGACCCGCTGTCGCTCTCTTCGGCACTGGGGGCGAATTCCAGGCTGACCTGTTCCACATCCAGTCGGTTGATGCACAGGGTCATGCGCAGCAGGCAGCCGGGCGACCAGTCAAACGTCGGTGCATTCAGCTCGACGCGGCTGCCATCCTGCTGCCACAGCAAATGATCGGCACTCCACTGCCCGCCCAGGCGCCCCTGGAAATTTTCCACGCTCAAACCTGGCACCTGGCCCAAGGCCCAGCGACTGCCCGCCTGGGTGCCAAGCACTGACCACAGCGCCAACAACAGCAAGGCGAGGATGGCAACCAACGCCAGCCCCGCGATTTTCAAACCACGCATCACAGCTCAGGCCCCATGGAAAAGTGCAAGCGAATGCCGCCCGGATCTTCGAGGGCATGGGCCAGGTCGAGGCGAATCGGCCCCACCGGCGACACCCAGCGCACGCCGACACCCACGCCGGTTTTCAGGCTGGGCAAGTCCAGGTTGTTGAAGGAGTTGCCCTGGTCGACAAAGGTCGCGATACGCCATTTATCGGTGATGGAATATTGATACTCAGCGCTCAAGGCCACCATGTAGCGGCCGCCGATACGGTCGCCGCGATCGTTCTCGGGCGATAGCGTCTGGTACTCGTAGCCGCGCACGCTCTGGTCACCACCGGCGAAGAAGCGCAAGGAAGGAGGCACGGATTTGTAGCCATTGGTGGCACTGCCGCCAAATTGCGCACGGCCCAGGAAGCGGTGGTTGTCCCACAAGGTGGTCAGGCCCTTGACCGTCGCTGTGCCGTAAAGCAGGTTGGTGTCGGACCCAAGGCCCTCTTTGGCGACCTTGGTGTCGAACATCAGGCGGTAGCCATGGTGCGGGTCGATGCGGTTGTCACTGCGCAAGTAGGAATAACTCACGCCAGGCATCAGAAGGTTACTCAGGCCCGAGTCATTGCCCAGGCGATATTCTTCGCGCTGGTACTTGAGGGAGATCACCCGCGTCCAGCCACTGGGCAACTTGCTGTGCCATTCGGGGCCGATGGTGAGCAACTTGCTCAGGGTGTCGGTGTTGGCGATCTCTTCATTTTGATAGCCGCCGGCAAAGCGCAACTTGTCGGTGAGCGGCGGGTCGAGCGGGATGTCGTACCACAGCCCGACGTTCTGCCGTGGCGCCGACAGTTCGGCTTCCCAGCCATAACTGTGGCCTTGGGGGTTGACCCAATGGCGCGTCCAATTGGCTTTGCCCCGTGGGCCGACGTCAGTGGAATAACCCAGGCCCAGGCCCATGGTGCGCGGCTTGCGGGTGTCCAGTTGCACCGCCACCGGGATCACGTCATCGGTGGCGGCGGTGGGGCTGGCGTCGACGCGCACGCCTTCGAAGAAGCCACTGGCTTGCAGGTTCTGGTTGAGTTCCGCGACGAGTTCGGAGTCATAGGGTGTGCCGGGTTTGAACGGCACCATGCGCTGCAACAGCTCTTCATCAAAGGGCGTGTCGCCGGTGAAGCTGACCTTGCCCATGCTGTAGCGTGGGCCGCTGTCGTAAATGAGTTCGATGTCGGCCACGCCCGCTTGAGGGTCTACGGCAAGTTTCTGGCTGGTGAAGCGCCCGCTGAAAAACCCGTAGCGCGAGGCCTGGTTCTGGATCAGGCGCTTGGCGTCTTCGTAATGGCCGTGATTGAGCACGGCGCCGGGCTTGAGGTCGTCGCTGGCGGGCACGCGAAACGCCTTGAGGCTCGCGGCCTGGCCATCGACCCTTATGGTGACGTCGCGCAAGTGCACCGGCTCGCCGGGGTCGATGGTGAGCGTCAGGCGCGGGTTCTTGCCGCCCTTCACCTCGCTGTTGATCTGCGGCTGATAGTAGCCCAGGGCCTGCGCGGCTTTGCGCGCCTGCTCCTCGGCGCCACGGCTGAACCGCAGCAAGGCTTCTTCATCACGATCGCCCACCCCGCCGATATAGCCTTCGATGTTGGCTTTCAGCGCGTCGTTCGAGGGTTTGATCCGCACGTCCAGTTCGCTTTGCGCCAATGCGCCACAGCTCGTGAACAGCAGAATCAAGCCGCTGGTAAATCTTCCTGGAAACTTCATAGGCGCGGATGCTACACGAGCGAGAGAGGAACTATGAACCCGGATTAGTCTGAATAATTCTGTCTCAAGCCGTTGCAGGATGTAACGCCTGGGGATTGGGATGGAAAAACACATGCTCGCGCACCGGCCCTACGGCGACTTCGCCGATTTCCTCATAGCCCTGTCGCTTGTAGAAATCGAGGTAGCGGGAGTTGCCGGTGTCGAGCACCACGCCGGATGAATGCGGGTCGTCGGCACACCAATTGTGTACCGCCTCCAGCAACTGCTCACCATGGTGCTTGCCCTGGAACTGCGGGTGAATGCCCAGCAGCGGCAGCACATGCACAGACGTGTTGGGCAGGCACGCCATGACCGCATGATGGTATTCCAGATAACGCCGCGTACCGCGCACGCCGGTGCTCAGCCACATGCGGATTTGCCAGGCCCAGCTTTCGGTGATGCCCAGGCGCCGCTGGGGCGGTGCAATCAGGGCAATGCCGATCAGCCGGTCGTTGACGAACAGGCCGATGGCCGGGAGCTTCTGGAAAAAATGCTGCTTGACCAGTTCGCGCACAGTGGCACGTACTCGCTGCTCATAGCCCGCCCGCTCGGCTTCGAAGATGTAGGCAAAGGTCGGCTCATGGCGATACGCCTGGTACAGCAGGGATCGCGCTTCACGGGAGTAGCCGCTATTGAGCAGGCGGATTTCGGCAGTGGCCGTCGAAGTGTCTGGCATAACAGTCAATCTCCCTGGGCGCCACTCAAACGTGGCGTTCTTATGGGTACGAACCTGCACAGCTCCAGTCGTTCCCAGACATTAGCAGCGCATTCATCCTGCCGCCACGCTGGCCCCCATCCGACTTGTCGGCTAGCATCGCCCTTTTGCCAGACTGGACTGCCGACCATGAAAATCGTCTCCTTCAATATCAACGGGCTGCGTGCTCGCCCTCATCAGTTGGCGGCGCTGATTGAAAAGCATCAACCGGACGTGATCGGTTTGCAGGAAACCAAGGTCCACGATGATCAGTTCCCGTTGGCCGAAGTGCAGGCCCTGGGTTATCACGTGTACTACCACGGGCAGAAAGGCCACTACGGCGTGGCCCTGCTTTCGCGCAAAGAAGCGTTGAGCGTGCACAAAGGCTTTGCCAGCGATGAAGAAGACGCCCAGCGCCGGTTTATCTGGGGCACCTTCGCCGACGAAAACGGCCACCCAGTGACCATCATGAACGGCTACTTCCCCCAGGGCGAAAGCCGCGACCACCCAACCAAGTTCCCGGCCAAGCAGCGCTTCTATGAAGACTTGCAGCAATTGCTGGAAAGCCAGTTCAGCAATGACCAGGCGCTGGTGGTGATGGGCGACGTGAACATTTCCCCTGAGGACTGCGACATCGGCATCGGCGCCGACAATGCCAAGCGCTGGCTGAAAACCGGCAAGTGCAGCTTCCTGCCGGAAGAACGCGAATGGATGGCACGCTTGAAGAACTGGGGCCTGGTGGACAGCTTCCGCCACCTCAACCCGGACGTGACCGACCGCTTCAGCTGGTTCGATTACCGCAGCCGTGGCTTTGAGGACGAGCCCAAGCGCGGGCTGCGCATTGATGTGATCATGGCATCCACCGGGTTGGTGCCACGGGTCAAGGATGCGGGGGTGGATTACGACCTGCGCGGGTTGGAGAAACCGTCGGACCATGCGCCGATCTGGTTGGAACTGAGCTGACAGTTGGCTTGGTGAAGATCTGAATGTGTGGGCTTGCCCGCGAAGGCGGTGTGTCAGTCACCGCACCTGCTGCTGCACTAATGCTTTCGCAGGCAAGCCAGCTCCCACATTTGCCTTGCAGTGT
Organism: Pseudomonas sp. PA-1-6B; assembly: GCF_021609545.1. Classification (NCBI taxonomy): domain Bacteria; kingdom Pseudomonadati; phylum Pseudomonadota; class Gammaproteobacteria; order Pseudomonadales; family Pseudomonadaceae; genus Pseudomonas; species Pseudomonas sp. PA-1-6B. Next base: position 69,926 of record NZ_WJZM01000006.1, on the reverse strand, counting down.
GCCTGTAATACTCCTGCTATCTGCCTGACTTAATCTCCCGGCACTCCCTTTGGCCTAAGAAGGTGCCGGCATGATGCTGCGCGTTCTGTTCCTGTGTTTTGCAATCGCACTCCCCGCCGTGGCGGCCCCTCTGCCCATTCCCGACCAAGGCCCGGCCCTGCGCATCCAGGGCTCCAACACCGTCGGCGCGGCACTCGGCCCGGCGCTGGTCAAAGGCTTGATGGAGTATCAGGGTTTGCAGGATGTGCGTGCTGAACCGGGTGCCGGGGCGAATGAACAGCGCGTGGTTGGCAAGACACGCCAAGGCAAGACGGTCACCATCGAGGTCGCGGCCCACGGTTCCAGCACCGGCTTTGCGGCGCTGAAAAACAACCGCGCCGACCTCGCCGCAGCGTCCCGCCCGATCAAAGACAGCGAGTTGGTGGACCTCGATATCCTGGGGGACTTGAAAACCCCAGGCGCCGAGCATGTGATCGCCATTGATGGCCTGGCAATCATCGTCAACCCGCGCAACCCGCTCAATAGCCTCAATACCGAGCAATTGGCGCAAATCTTCAACGGCGAGGTCAACACCTGGGAGGCACTGGGAGGTACAGGCGGGACCATTCATTTATATGCCCGGGATGATCAATCCGGCACCTTCGACACCTTCCGGGAACTGGTGCTGAGCCGCCGCGGCCAACCGCTTGCACCGTCGGCCAAGCGCTTTGAATCCAGTGAACAGCTTTCCGATGCGGTGAGCCAGGACCCCCAGGGCATCGGTTTTATCGGCCTGCCCTCTGTGCGCCAGGCCAAGGCGGTGGCGATTGCCGACGGCGACTCGCAACCGATGTTGCCGCTGACCAGCCTGATCGCCACCGAGGATTACCCGCTGTCACGTCGGCTGTTCTTCTACTTGCCGCCCTCTTCCCGCAACCCATGGGCCAAGGCGTTGGTGGAGTTTACCCAAGGCAGCAAGGGCCAGGCGATTGTGGCTGCCAATGGCTTTATCGCCCAGCAGGTGCAAGCGATCGGTGTGGCGCCGCGCCCGTCGATGCCCGACGATTACCAGGCCATCGCCCGAGACGCTCAGCGCCTGACGGTGAATTTTCGTTTCGACGAGGGCAGCGCCAGCCTCGACAATAAGGCGCGCCAGGATGTGCAGCGCGTGGTCGCCTATATCAGAAGCCACGGCAAGCTGAATAAACAGGTGACGCTGGTGGGGTTTGGCGACACCAAGAATGATCCGCAACGTGCGGCGCTGCTATCGAAGTTGCGGGCGATGGCAGTACGCCGGGAGTTGGTCAAGAGCGGCGTGGTGCTCAAGGATATTCGCGGGTTTGGCGCGCAGATGCCGGTGGCGGCCAATACTGCGGATGAAGGCCGGATCAAGAATCGGCGGGTGGAGGTTTGGGTGTACTGAGGCTTGAGTTTTGTGTGGTTGGCACTGGCCTCTTCGCGAGTAAGCCCGCTCCCACACTTGACCGATTTCCAACTTGAGAATGCGGTCGAGTGTGGGAGCGGGCTTGCTCGCGAATACAGGCGACGCGGTGTTAGTGCCCGCCGCGCATCAATTCCCGAGGCACATATTTGCCAATCTCGAACTTGCCAATCGCCGCACGGTGCACTTCGTCCGGGCCGTCGGCCAGGCGCAGGGTGCGTTGCATGGCGTACATATAGGCCAGCGGGAAGTCGTTGGACACCCCGGCACCGCCGTGCATCTGGATCGCGCGATCAATGACCTTCAAGGCCACATTCGGTGCCACCACCTTGATCTGGGCGATTTCGCTTTTCGCCACTTTGTTGCCCACGGTGTCCATCATGTACGCCGCTTTCAAGGTCAGCAGGCGGGCCATGTCAATTTCCATGCGTGAGTCGGCGATCTTGTCGATATTGCCGCCCAACCGCGCCAAAGGCTTGCCGAAGGCAGTGCGGCTGACCGAGCGTTTGCACATCAACTCCAATGCGCGTTCGGCCATACCGACCGAACGCATGCAGTGGTGGATGCGGCCTGGGCCAAGGCGCCCCTGGGCGATCTCGAAGCCACGGCCTTCGCCCAGCAACACGTTTTCATAAGGCACACGCACATTGTCGAACAGCACTTCGGCATGGCCGTGGGGCGCATCGTCGTAGCCGAATACCGGCAGCGGCCGCAGGATCTTCACGCCTGGGGTATCGACTGGCACCAGGATCATCGAGTGCTGCTGGTGACGCGGCGCATCGGGGTTGCTCAGGCCCATGAAGATCAGGATCTTGCAGCGCGGGTCGCAGGCGCCGGAGGTCCACCACTTCTTGCCGTTGATCACCCACTCGTCGCCCTGGCGTTCGGCGCGGGCGGCCATGTTGGTGGCGTCCGAGGACGCCACATCCGGTTCGGTCATGGCAAAGGCGGAACGAATCTCGCCGCGCAGCAAGGGTTCGAGCCAGCGCTGTTTCTGTTCTTCGTTGGCGTAGCGCACCAGCACTTCCATATTGCCGGTGTCGGGAGCCGAGCAGTTGAATGGCTCGGGGCCCAGCAACGAGCGGCCCATGATTTCCGCCAAGGGTGCATATTCAAGGTTGGTCAGGCCAGCGCCCAGTTCGGATTCCGGCAGGAACAGGTTCCACAAGCCCTCGGCCTTCGCCTTGGCCTTGAGTTCTTCCATGATCGCCGTGGGCTGCCAGCGATCACCTTCGCTGACTTGGCGTTCGAACACCGGTTCGGCCGGGTAGACATAAGCGTCCATGAACGCAGTGACGCGTTCACGCAGTTCCTGAACCTTGGGCGAATAGGCGAAATCCATGAGCAGCTCCCTTCTCTGAGAGGTTGTTTAGGTCATGCATTCGATGCTAGAACAGCGCTGATAATTTACCTAGCCTATTCTCGCCGTGTATTAACATTCATCACCGATATATGATCGGCGTATGAGCACCTCACAATAAGAGCGCAACGAAATGAATCTGAGCAAGGTCGATCTCAACCTCTTCATCGTCTTTGATGCGATCTACACCGAAGCCAACCTGACCCGCGCCGGGCAGATTGTCGGTATCACCCAGCCGGCGGTGTCCAACGCCCTGGCACGGTTGCGCGAAACCTTCAACGACCCGCTGTTCGTGCGCACCGCCCAAGGCATGGTGCCCACGCCCATGGCGCAGAACATCATCGGCCCGGTGCGCAATGCGTTGTCGTTGCTGCGCGTGTCGGTGCAGGAAAGCCGCATCTTCAACCCGCAGCAGGCGGCCAAGACCTACCGTATCAGCATGACCGACCTGACCGAGGCCGTGATCCTGCCGCTGCTGTTCCAGCGCCTGCGTCGCCTGGCGCCGACCGTGGTAATCGAGAGTTTCCTGTCCAAACGCCGCGAAACCACCAAGGAACTGGCCGCCGGGCGCCTGGATTTTGCCGTGGATGCGCCGCTCAACACCGACCCGCAGGTGCGTCATGTCAAGCTGATGGAAGACCGCTACGTGTGTGCCATGCGCAAGGGCCACCCGATGGCGGGCAAGGATAAATTCACGCTGGATGATTACCTGTCGCTGACCCATATCCATATCTCCAGCCGCCGCAACGGTTTGGGCTATGTGGACCTGGCCTTGGGCAAGATGGGCATTCAGCGCAAGATCGCCCTGCGTTCCCAGCATTACCTGATGGCCTCCCAGGTGCTGCAACAGACCGACATGGTGATGACCGTGCCCGAGCGTTTCGCTCGCCGTCATGAATTGCACTGGTTCCAACTGCCAGTCAACAGCGTGCCGCCGGTGGAAACCCATTTGTACTGGCACGAAAGCACCGACCAGGACCCGGCGAACCGCTGGATGCGTGAGCAGATGATCGAGTTGTGCCAGCAGGTGACGGCCCAGGAAAAGAAAGTCCTGCAGCCTTGACGTTTACGTCAACCTGCAATTAGCTTAGCGCCAAGACTTCCTTGAGCACCGCCATGAGTACCACCTACAGCATCTCCGACCTCGCCCGCGAGCTCGACATCACCACCCGCGCCATTCGTTTCTATGAAGAACAAGGCCTGCTGGCCCCCGAACGTCGGGGCCAGGAGCGCATTTACTCGGCGCGGGACAAGGTCAGCCTCAAGCTGATCCTGCGTGGCAAGCGCATCGGCTTCTCCCTGGCCGAATGCCGCGAACTGATCGAACTCTACGACCCCACCGGCGGCAACCAGATCCAACTCAACAGCATGCTGGCCAAGATCGCCGAACGCCGTGAACAGTTGGAACAGCAACTGCTGGATATCGAACAGATGAAGCTGGAACTGGACACCGCTGAAGAGCGTTGCACCCAGGCCCTGGCGCAGACCATCAGCCAAGCCGGCCATTGACCAGAAGGTAACTGCCATGTCCCTCCCCTCCCACGTACGCCTGGTTGAAGTCGGCCCGCGCGACGGTTTGCAGAACGAAGCCCAGCCCATCAGCGTGGCGGATAAAGTCCGATTGGTAGACGCCTTGAGCGCCGCTGGCTTGAGCTATATCGAAGTCGGCAGTTTTGTTTCCCCCAAGTGGGTGCCGCAAATGGCCGGCTCCGCCGAGGTATTTGCGCAGATCCAGCGCAAGCCCGGCGTGACCTATGGCGCACTGGCACCGAACCTGCGCGGGTTCGAGGATGCGCTGGCGGCCGGGGTCAAGGAAGTCGCGGTGTTTGCGGCGGCGTCCGAGGCGTTCTCCCAGCGCAATATCAATTGTTCCATCAGCGAGAGCCTGGAGCGCTTCGCACCGATCATGGCCGCCGCCAAGCAGCACGGCGTCAGCGTGCGCGGCTATGTGTCCTGTGTACTGGGTTGCCCCTATGAAGGCGATATCGCCCCGGAGCAAGTGGCGGCGGTCGCCCGCGAGCTGTATGCCATGGGCTGCTATGAAGTGTCCTTGGGCGACACCATCGGTACCGGCACGGCGGGCGCTACCCGGCGCCTGTTCGAAGTGGTCGGCGCGCAAGTGCCACGGGACAAGCTGGCCGGGCATTTCCATGACACCTACGGGCAGGCCATCGCCAACATCTATGCCAGCCTGCTGGAGGGCATCACGGTGTTCGACAGCTCAATCGCAGGCCTGGGCGGCTGCCCATACGCCAAAGGCGCCAGCGGTAACGTCGCCACCGAGGACGTGCTGTACCTGCTCAACGGCCTGGGTATCGACACGGGCATCGACCTGGAACGCTTGATTGGCGCCGGCCAGCAGATCAGCCAGGTGCTGGGACGGCCAACGGGGTCCCGCGTGGCGAAGGTGCGTAACGCCGGGTGAGTAGCACAGCTGTGACAATGTGTTACCGCACACCGACGTAACGGGTAACGCGGGAACAAAATCCGCCGTGCAGACTGAAAGAAAATACTGACCAAAAAACCAAGCAATTGATTTTAAAGGCTTTTATAAAGTTGGCACGCCTTCTGCTATCTCTATGGCATAACAAGAATAAAAAGCGCCAAACCTAATAAAAATAAGACGAAACGACTCTGACATAACAAAAACAACACGGCAGAGACGCAGCTAACAGATTTTTTTGGAGAAGATGTGCTTCCCAGGGTACGGCATGCCGCAACCCGCAACCGGATAGAGAAAAATAAAACTACCTCAGGTAGCTACCCACTGGTTGGATCGTTTACGAAGAAGCAGGTCAGCGTTCAAAAAAATACGTTTGCTCTTGACCCCGGATGGGGGTCGCCAAAAAAGCGGTACGGGCCACGGCTACCAAAAACAACAACAGGCCGCCCCTCAATAATAAGAAAAGAGCACGCAACGACAAATTAAAGGGGACCTTCGGGTCCCCTTTGTGCTTTCTGGGTTTCACTATTTTGGTGGCACAGCAGGTTCGCGGGGTATCAGGTAGATGTGGGCCGGCAGTCAGGCCGCCATCGCAGGCAAGCCAGCTCCCACAGGGGTTTGATGTTGTCAGTGCGCTTGCAGCTCCTGGATGGAAATCTCGCGCATGCGAAACTTCTGGATCTTGCCCGTCACTGTCATCGGAAACTCATCCACGAATTTGAAATGCCTGGGCGTCTTGAAATGGGCGATGCGGTCCTTGCACCAGCTCAACAACTCCAGCTCGTTGGCCACCTGACCGGGATGGAACTTGATCCAGGCAACAATCTCTTCGCCATAACGCTCATCCGGGATGCCAACGATCTGCACGTCCGCCACGGCCGGATGAGTAAAGAAAAACTCTTCCAGCTCCCGCGGGTAAACGTTCTCGCCACCGCGAATGATCATGTCCTTGTTACGCCCGGCAATGCACACGTAACCCTGCTCATCCATGGTCGCCAGGTCGCCGGTGTGCATCCAGCCAGCCTCATCAATTGCCTCGCGGGTGCCTTCAGGGTTGTTCCAGTAACCGAGCATCACGCTATAGCCTCGGGTGCATAACTCACCGATCACACCACGCGCCACAGTGTTACCGGCCTCGTCGACAATCTTGGTTTCCAGTTGCGGTTGGGTGCGGCCCACCGTGGTAACACGCCGCTCGATATCGTCATCTGCGCCGGTCTGTAGCGACACCGGGCTGGTTTCAGTCATGCCATAGGCAATCTGCACCTCCCCCATGTGCAGCTCATGGATGACCCGACGCATCACCTCGATCGGGCATGTCGCCCCGGCCATGATCCCGGTGCGCAGGCTGGACAAGTCGAACTCGGCTCGGCGTGGGTGATCAAGCAGCGCGATGAACATGGTCGGCACGCCATATAAGCCAGTGGCTTGTTCTTCGGCGACGGCGCTCAGCGTCAGCAGCGGGTCGAAGCCGTCATTGGGGTAGATCATGGTGGCGCCGTGGGTGATACAACCGAGGTTCCCCATGACCATGCCGAAGCAGTGATACAGCGGCACCGGGATCACCAGGCGGTCCCCTGCCGTCAGGCCCAGGCTTTCACCGACCATGTAACCGTTATTGAGGATGTTGTGGTGACTGAGGGTGGCGCCCTTGGGGAAGCCGGTGGTGCCGGAGGTGTACTGGATATTCACGGGTTGATCGAAATGCAGGCTGGCCTGGCGGCTGTGCAGTTGCTCGGACGGCACGCCTGCGCCAAGGGCCGCCAACTGCGACCAGGGCATGAATTCCGGCGGCGGGCTGGGGTCGAGGCTGATAAGGCCGCGCAAGTCGGGCTTCAACGCCTGGAGCATGGCGTGGTAATCGGAGCTTTTGAACGAGCCGGCGCATACCAGCCATTGGCAGCCGGATTGTTTGAGCACGTAGTCCAACTCGCTGCTGCGATAGGCCGGGTTGATATTGACCAGGATCACCCCGAGCTTGGCGCTCGCCACCTGGCAGATCAGCCACTCGGCACAGTTAGGTGCCCAGATACCCAGGCGGTCGCCGGTTTGCATGCCCAAGGCGAGGAACGCGCGGGCGTGCAGCTCAACCGTCTCGGCCAGCTGCCGCCAGGTGTAGCGCTGCTGCTGGTGGCGCACCACCAAGGCTTCGCCATCTGGATGCTGAGCGACGGTGCGATCGAATGCCTGGCCAATGGTCATGGCCAGCAAGGCCTTGTCCTGGGAGCCACGGCTGTAACTCTGGTTCGGTTGATCCATAACGACCCCTGTTATCTTTTTTGTAGGTTGACGTATACGTAAACTACGATTGACAGCGCCGCAACGCAAGCTTACGTTAACGTAAAGGTGAGCGCCCTCCTCCCGCGCCCTGCCCACACAACAACAAAGCTCACATTAAGGTGCCTGTCCATGAGTTACCCGTCCCTGAACTTCGCCCTCGGCGAGACCATCGACATGCTGCGCGACCAGGTGCAGTCCTTCGTGGCCAAGGAGATCGCACCGCGCGCGGCCCAGATCGACATCGACAACCTGTTCCCCGCCGACCTGTGGCGCAAGTTCGGCGACATGGGCCTGCTGGGCATCACTGTGCCCGAGGAATACGGCGGTGCCGGCCTCGGTTACCTGGCCCATGTGGTGAGCATGGAAGAAATCAGCCGTGGCTCGGCCTCGGTGGCGTTGTCCTACGGGGCGCACTCCAACCTGTGCGTCAACCAGATCAACCGCAACGGCAACCACGCACAAAAACTCAAGTACCTGCCCAAGCTGATCAGCGGCGAGCACATCGGTGCCCTGGCCATGAGCGAGCCGAATGCCGGTTCCGACGTGGTGTCGATGAAACTGCGCGCCGACAAGCGCGGCGACCATTACGTACTCAATGGTAGCAAGACCTGGATCACCAACGGCCCGGACGCCAACACCTATGTGATCTACGCCAAGACCGACCTGGAAAAAGGCCCTCACGGCATCACCGCCTTCATCGTCGAGCGCGACTGGAAAGGCTTCAGCCGCAGCAATAAATTCGACAAGCTGGGCATGCGCGGCTCCAACACCTGCGAGCTGTTTTTCGACGACGTCGAGGTGCCCGAAGAAAACATCCTCGGCGTGCTCAATGGCGGCGTGAAAGTGTTGATGAGCGGCCTGGACTACGAGCGCGTGGTGCTCTCCGGTGGCCCTACCGGGATCATGCAGGCATGCATGGACTTGATCGTGCCCTACATCCACGACCGCAAGCAGTTCGGCCAGAGCATCGGCGAATTCCAGTTGATCCAGGGCAAGGTCGCCGATATGTACACCCAGCTCAACGCCAGCCGCGCCTACCTCTACGCGGTGGCCCAGGCGTGCGAACGCGGCGAGACCACGCGCAAGGACGCTGCGGGCGTGATCCTCTACAGCGCCGAGCGCGCCACGCAAATGGCCCTGGATGCAATCCAGATTCTGGGCGGCAATGGCTATATCAATGAATTCCCCGCCGGGCGCCTGCTGCGTGACGCCAAGCTCTACGAAATTGGTGCGGGCACCAGTGAGATTCGGCGGATGTTGATCGGTCGCGAACTGTTCAACGAAACCCGCTGAAGGAGCACGCCCATGGCCACCCTGCACACCCAGCTCAACCCGCGCTCGGCGGAATTCGCCGCCAACCGCGCGGCGATGCTTGAACAGGTCGACGCCCTGCACAGCCTGCTCGCCCACGTCCATCAAGGTGGCGGCGCCAAGGCCCAGGAACGCCACACGTCACGCGGAAAACTGTTGCCCCGCGAGCGTATCAACCGCCTGCTCGACCCGGGCTCGCCGTTTCTCGAGCTGAGCCAACTGGCCGCCCACCAGGTATATGGCGAAGACGTCCCGGCTGCCGGGGTGATTGCCGGCATCGGCCGGGTGGAAGGCGTCGAATGCATGATTGTGGCCAACGATGCCACGGTCAAAGGCGGCTCCTACTACCCGCTGACCGTTAAAAAACACCTGCGCGCCCAGACCATCGCCGAGCAGAACCGCCTGCCGTGTATCTACCTGGTGGACTCCGGTGGCGCCAATCTGCCGCGCCAGGACGAGGTATTCCCCGACCGTGAGCACTTCGGGCGGATCTTCTTCAACCAGGCCAATATGAGCGCCCAGGGCATTCCCCAGATTGCCGTGGTGATGGGCTCGTGCACCGCCGGCGGCGCCTACGTGCCGGCCATGGCCGACGAAGCGATCATGGTGCGCCAGCAAGCCACCATCTTCCTCGCCGGCCCGCCGCTGGTGAAGGCTGCCACCGGTGAAGTGGTGAGCGCCGAAGACCTGGGCGGTGCCGATGTGCACTGCAAGGTCTCGGGCGTGGCCGACCACTATGCCGACAGCGATGAGCACGCCCTGGCGCTGGCGCGGCGCAGCGTGGCCAACCTCAATTGGCGCAAGCAGGGTGAGCTGCTGCAACGCTCGCCGGTGGCGCCGCTGTACAGCAGCGAAGAGTTGTACGGCGTGATCCCGGCGGATGCCAAGCAACCCTTTGATGTGCGCGAAGTCATCGCACGGCTGGTGGACGGCTCGGTGTTCGATGAGTTCAAGGCCCTGTTCGGCACGACCCTGGTGTGCGGCTTTGCGCACTTGCATGGCTACCCGATAGCGATCCTGGCCAACAACGGCATCCTCTTCGCCGAAGCCGCGCAAAAAGGCGCGCATTTTATCGAACTGGCCTGCCAGCGCGGGATTCCGCTGCTGTTCCTGCAAAACATCACCGGCTTCATGGTCGGCCAGAAGTACGAAGCCGGCGGTATTGCCAAGCACGGCGCCAAGCTGGTCACCGCCGTGGCGTGCGCCAAGGTGCCGAAATTCACCGTGATCATCGGTGGCAGCTTTGGTGCGGGGAACTATGGGATGTGTGGCCGCGCATACGACCCGCGCTTTTTGTGGATGTGGCCCAACGCACGCATTGGCGTGATGGGGGCCGAACAGGCCGCCGGGGTGTTGGCGCAGGTCAAGCGCGAACAGGCTGAGCGCGCCGGCAACGGTTTCAGTGCCGAGGAGGAAGCCGCGATCAAGCAGCCGATCCTCGACCAGTATGAAACCCAGGGCCATCCCTACTACTCCAGCGCGCGCTTGTGGGATGACGGCGTGATCGACCCGCTGCAGACCCGTGACGTGCTGGCCCTGGCCTTGTCCGCCGCACTGAACGCCCCCATCGAGCCGAGCCGCTTCGGCGTGTTCCGCATGTAACCTGTAGGAGCGCGCCTGTTGTGGCGAGGGAGCTTGCTCCCGCTGACTGCGCAGCAGTCCCGGCTTTTTTGGGGGCGCTGCGCACCCCAGCGCAAGCAAGCTTGCTCGCCACAACAAGCTCGCTCCTACAGGAGGCCTCTCATTATCATGGAGCTCCTTGCATGAGCGACTTCAACACCCTCGAACTGATCACTGACCGCCGTGGCTTTGCCACGCTGTGGCTCAGCCGCGAAGCCAAGAACAACGCGTTCAACGCCGAGATGATCCGCGAGCTGATCCTGGCCCTTGACCGCGTACAAGGCGACCCGTCCCTGCGCTTCCTGGTACTGCGCGGGCGCGGCAAACACTTCAGCGCCGGTGCCGACCTGGCCTGGATGCAGCAATCGGCCGAGCTGGACTACCACACCAACCTGGACGACGCCCGGGAACTGGCGGAGCTGATGTACAACCTGTCCAAACTGAAAATCCCCACGCTGGCGGTGGTGCAAGGTGCGGCCTACGGGGGCGCGCTGGGCCTGATCAGCTGCTGTGACATGGCCATCGGTGCCGATGACGCGCAGTTCTGCCTGTCGGAAGTGCGTATCGGCCTGGCGCCGGCGGTGATCAGCCCGTTCGTGGTGCAGGCCATCGGCGAACGCGCTGCCCGTCGTTATGCACTCACAGCCGAGCGGTTCGGCGGCCAACGCGCAAGGGAGATCGGCTTGCTGGCGGAAAGTTATCCCGCCGAGAGCCTGGATCAACAGGTGGACCAGTGGGTCACCAACCTGCTGCAAAACAGCCCGGCGGCCATGCGTGCCAGTAAGGATTTGCTGCGCGAAGTGGGCAACGGTGCCCTCACCCCCGCGCTGCGCCGCTATTGCGAAAACGCCATTGCGCGCATCCGGGTGAGCGCCGAGGGCCAGGAAGGTTTGCGTGCATTTCTGCAAAAACGTGCGCCAAGTTGGCAAACCCAGGAGCCGCGTTCATGAGCACACTCACCACCGTTCTGGTGGCCAACCGTGGCGAAATCGCCTGCCGGGTCATGCGTACCGCCAAGGCCATGGGGTTGACCACCGTGGCTGTGCACAGCGCCATCGACCGCGATGCCCGCCATAGCCGTGAAGCCGATATCCGCGTCGACCTGGGCGGCAGCAAGGCCACCGACAGTTACCTGCAAATCGACAAGCTGATTGCCGCCGCCCATGCCAGCGGCGCCCAGGCGATTCACCCCGGCTACGGCTTCCTCTCGGAAAACGCCGGCTTCGCCCGGGCCATCGAGGCGGCAGGCTTGATCTTCCTCGGCCCGCCCGCCTCGGCCATCGACGCCATGGGCAGCAAATCCGCGGCCAAGGCCCTGATGGAAACAGCTGGCGTACCCCTTGTGCCGGGTTATCACGGCGAGGCCCAGGACCTGGAGACCTTCCGCGCCGCCTGTGAGCGTATCGGCTACCCGGTGCTGCTCAAGGCCACGGCGGGTGGCGGTGGCAAGGGCATGAAAGTGGTCGAGGACGTCAGCCAACTGGCCGAAGCCCTGGCTTCCGCCCAGCGTGAGGCGCTGTCGTCGTTCGGCAACGGGCAGATGCTGGTGGAGAAATACCTGCTCAAGCCGCGGCATGTCGAGATCCAAGTGTTTGCCGACCAGCAGGGTCATTGCTTGTACCTCAATGAGCGCGACTGCTCGATCCAGCGGCGCCATCAGAAAGTCGTGGAAGAAGCCCCGGCACCCGGCTTGAGTGTCGAGCAGCGCCGGGCCATGGGCGAAGCGGCCGTGCGCGCTGCCCAGGCCATCGGGTATGTCGGCGCAGGTACGGTGGAGTTTTTGCTGGATGCCCGTGGCGAGTTTTTCTTCATGGAGATGAACACGCGGCTGCAAGTGGAACATCCGGTGACCGAAGCCATTACCGGCCTCGACCTGGTGGCCTGGCAGATCCGAGTTGCCCAGGGCGAGGCGCTGCCGATCACGCAAGAGCAGGTCGCGTTGAACGGTCATGCAATTGAAGTGCGGTTATATGCCGAAGACCCGGCCAATGACTTTCTGCCGGCCACCGGGCACCTGGCGCTGTACCGCGAGTCCAGCCCGGGCCCTGGACGTCGGGTGGATAGCGGCGTCGAGCAAGGCGACAGCGTGTCGCCGTTCTACGACCCGATGCTCGGCAAGTTGATTGCCTGGGGTGAAGACCGCGAACAGGCGCGCCTGCGCTTATTGAGCATGCTGGATGAGTTTGCGGTCGGCGGGCTCAAGACCAACCTGGGCTTTTTGCGGCGCATCATCGGGCACCCTGCGTTTGCCGCGGCCGAGTTGGATACCGGGTTTATCCCGCGCTATCAGGGTGAGCTGTTGCCGACGCCAGGAGCCTTGAGCGATGAGTTCTGGCAAGCGGCGGGCTCGGCGTTTATGCAGAGCTTGCCGATGGGTGACGGGCCTTGGGCCAGTCACCAGGGCTTTCGCGTGGGCCTGCCTGCCGAGGTGTCGCTGCACTTGAGCTGCAATGGGCAGGATCGGTTGGTGACACTGACCGGGCAACCGTCTCAGTTATGCGGTGAACAGTTGCTGACTGAACATCAGGGTGTGCGCCGTGCTCATCTGGCGGTGCGCAGTGAAGGCAGCCTGTACCTGCGTTGGGACGGCGAGATGCATGCCGTGAGCCTGTTCGACCCGATTGCGGCGGTCGAGGCCAGTCAATCCCATCAGGGCGGCCTCACCGCCCCCATGAACGGCAGCATCGTGCGGGTGCTCGTGGAGGTGGGCCAAACCGTTGAGGCGGGTACTCAACTGGTGGTGCTCGAAGCCATGAAGATGGAACACAGCATCCGTGCGCCCCACGCCGGGGTGGTCAAGGCGCTGTTCTGCCAGGAAGGTGAAATGGTAGCCGAAGGCAGCGCGCTGGTGGAGCTTGAAACGGCCGGCTAGAACTTCGCCGTGGCTTGCACCACCACACCCAGGAGGCGGCAGCCGTCGGTGAGCAGCACCTTGGGGTAAGTGGGGTTGAGCGGCACCAGGTAGTGCTGGCCGCTTTTTTCCTGCAATTGGCGAAAGGTGGCCCGGGGGTTACCGGCCCATTGGGCCACCACCAGCCTGCCGGGCTCGGGTGCGATGGCCGGGTCAACCAGGATCATCATGCCAGCCGCAATGCTCATGCCCGTGGGGGCGGTCATGGCGTCTCCCGTCACCGGCAACCAGAATGCCTCGCCTCGGGCGTGGTAGTCGGTCAATTCGTAGCGCTCGGCTCTATAAGGCGCACGCTCCTCACGCAGCTCGCAGGCCTGCTTCCAGTCGCTGACCGGGTAGCGGAAATACGGATTGTAGTGGGGGTCCAGTTCCGGCACTTGCGCGGCCCGTTCACGAATCTCCAGCGCCACCTCCAAATACCCCAACCCCAGTTCGGCGAGCACGCGGTTCATGTCTGCCAGGCTCGGCACACGGCGTTTATTGAGCCAATGGCCGACGCCGCCCTGGGACATGCCCAGGCGCCGCGCCAGTTCATCCTGCGTGACCTTGCGGTCTTTCATGTTGGCCTTGACCAACGCTATCCAGTTATCCATGGCGCATCACAATACGGCGCCCATTTTTGCGGGCAATAAACAGTTTGTAGTAATCCATAAAACGACAGGAATACGATACGTACTATCATCAAGCCCAAGGATTTCGACACCCACCGGAGTATTGCCGCTTATGACGACCCGCACGCACCCAACGCCCGAACTGACTGAAGTAAACGACATGTGCAACAGTGGCGCGGCCCAGCGCGCACTGGACTACTACTTGAAAGAAAATCGGTCGACGCCGGATTCGGACGGGGCCATGTTCGCGATCAAACCCGAAGTCAGCCAGGAGGAGGCCCTGATACACGCCTCGGACCTGTTGCGCAGTGCAGCGGCAACCGCCTACGAGTCGGCGTGCAGCCATCAGGGCAACCAGCGCGACCTGGCGTTTTCGGTGGTGTATTTGATCGATATGGCGAAGGCGATGGTGGAGCGGTCGTTGCAAGCGCCAAGAGCGGCGGCAAACGCTTAGCAGGTATGAAAGAAAAATATTTCTATCCCACGGATAAAAACATTTGACTTGCAAATGATAATGATTATTATTGGGCTCAACTGATCGCGAGATCAGTCGATAGACCAAGAGACCTTAGGTCGGACTCTTGGAATATCTCCTCATCAGGCTAATCACGGTTTTTGACCCGGCTCTTTGGCCGGGTCTTTTTTTTGCCAGTTTTCCTGGCATGGCTTCAGGCTAATGAAGACTGTGTGTTGCTTGATGGCGCGCATGGTAGCAAAAGACTATCGCCCAAAGAAAGTCGTCCGAGTGCTCTAGCGCGTATCTCTGCGAATTAGCGCTTGAGAATCAATCTCATAGACTCTAAGCTGCGGCGGCGTCAGGGATGACGCCCCCTCCCCCTGCAACAATTTTTGCATCCAGGTTTTACCGAACGTCTGTGTAAGATAGCCGCCACATCACTCATATTCAGGCAACCAGACTATGACCGTGGCCTTGACCTCCATCAAGATCAGCACCGACTTCGACAGCGGCAACATTCAGGTCCTGGATGCCAGCGACGCTTATCAGTTGTTGCTGGCAATCAAACCCGACACCCGCAGCGATCACTACCAATGGTTCCACTTCAAGGCCGAAGGCATGCACGCGGGGCACACCCATACCTTTCGCTTGAGCAACGCAGGGCGCTCGTCCTACAAGCATGCCTGGAGCGGCTACAACGCCGTGGCGTCCTACGACCATATCAACTGGTTCCGGGTACCGACGCGCTTTGATGGCGAGATCCTGCACATCAACCTCCAGACCCGGGAAAAGCACGCCTGGTTTGCCTACTTCGAGCCCTACAGCCGTGAACGCCATGACTGGCTGATCGAGCAAGCCCTGAAGTACGCCGGGGTCACCCTGCTGGCCACCGGCAAGAGCGCTGAAGGCCGCGATATTCAACTGCTGCGCCGAGGCAAAGGAATCGAGGGCCGGCGCAAGGTGTGGATCATCGCCCAGCAGCACCCCGGGGAACACATGGCCGAATGGTTTATGGAGGGCGTGATTGAGCGCCTGCAAAAGGACGGCGACGACGAACTGAAAAAACTGCTGGCCGTCGCCGATCTGTACCTGGTACCAAACATGAACCCGGATGGCGCCTTCCACGGCCACCTGCGCACCAACGCCATGGGCCAGGACCTGAACCGCGCCTGGCAAAGCGCCAGCCAGGAACTCAGCCCCGAAGTCCTGTTCGTCCAGCAACAGATGGAAAAGTACGGCGTGGATATGTTCCTCGACATCCACGGCGATGAAGAAATCCCCTACGTGTTCACCGCCGGCTGCGAAGGCAACCCTGGCTACACCCCGCGTATCGAAGCCCTGGAAAAACACTTCCGCAGCCATTTGAGCCACCTGACACGAGACTTCCAGACCACCCACGGCTACACCCGCGACCTGCCCGGCCAAGCCAACATGACCCTGGCCTGCAACGCGGTAGGAGAAAAATACGACTGCCTGTCCCTGACCCTGGAAATGCCCTTCAAGGACAATGACGACGCGCCTAACCTGCGAACTGGCTGGTCAGGCGATCGTTCAAAACAGTTGGGCAAGGACGTGTTGAGCAGCGTCGCTGATATCGTCGGGCGTTTGCGCTAACCCCCGAGGCGAGCTCTTTGTGGCGAGCGAGCTTGCTCGCGCCGGGCCGCATAGCGGCCCCATGAAAATCACTGCCGGATCACCTGACACACCGAGCAGGCTGTTTTGGGGCTGCTTCGCAGCCCAGCGCGAGCAAGCTCGCTCGCCACAAGAGCGGTCAATCCTTGCTGCCGGTCATGCTTTGCAAGACACCATCGCGGCGGATCAAACCGTGGAACAACGCGGCCGCCAGATGCACCAGCACGGTGAGAAACAGCAGATAGGCCAGGTAGCCGTGGGCCTTGCGCAACAGCGCGAACAACGGCGCATTCGCCCCCACCAGTGCGGGCAGTTGCAGGTTACTGCTGAGCATCACCGGGTCGCCAGCCGCTGAAATCATCGCCCAACCCAGCAGCGGCAACACCAGCATCAAGGCGTACAACAGCACATGGGAGGCCTTGGCTGCGAGCCTTTGCCACACTGGCAAATCCGCTGGCAACGGCGGTTGGCGCGTCGAGAAACGCACCGCCAGGCGCACGATCACCAGCGCCAGAATCGCAATGCCCAGCGGCTTGTGCAGGTGGATCAGCCACTCATGGCGCTCCGACACCGACGCCGCCAGACCCGCGCCGATAAACAGCATGGCGATGATCATCAACGCCATCAGCCAGTGCAGCACGCGCGCCAGGGGCGCAAAGAACCGTGGTTGAGCATTCATGGCTTCGACTCCTGAGGGGCGCTGTGCAACGGGCTGACTTCACCGGCGCGGCGCAGGTACGAACTGGCATACGCGGCCGAACGGGCGGCCAGCAAGGGGTCGTTGGAGGCTTGGATACCACTGGGCAGAATCAGCGGGTCAAAGTTGATATCGCGGCAATCACCGTCTGCCTGGGGCTGGCTGCTTTGCAGCACCAACGTGCCGGCGTTTAGGACCTTGTGCGCGCCGGTCCAGGTCTTGCTTGCGTCGGCCAGCGGGTCGCCGGGGTTGGCCAGGGTCATGTTCAACTGCCAACGCAACGGCCCGGCGGCCAGGCGTCGCACCAAGTCCTGCTCGAGGAAGTCACTGCCAGCAGGTGCGGTATCACCCGCCGCGTCCTGGCTCTGGGGCACCACCTCCCAACGCACGGCCTGACGCGTACCATCGGCAGCCACCAGGTAAAACGCGTTGATGCCGTTATAGGTTTCAGTCGCATAACTGGCCGATGGCTTGGCGGTCTTGACCCAGGCCAGGAATGGCGCTGTCTCCGGGTGTGCGGCAAAAAACGCCGGCATGCTTGACGGGTTCGGCTTGCCGGTGGCCGGGTCTGGCGCGCCGGCCTTGAGCAACTGGTAAAACGCCTCGGGCGTGCCCACCGGGAACACTGGCATGCTGTTCATCCCCGTACGCCATTGCTGGCCGTTGGCCTGGCTGAACTGCACGGCGAAACTGCGAATCGGCACACTGCTGTCCGGCGCGTAGGGGTTGCCGCTGGGCAAGGCAAAGCGGCCGATGATCGGAGTCTTGGCCTCGCTGAACACCTGGGCGTTGGAATAGGCACGGGCCTCGGTACTGCTCTCGAAATAACCCGCCACGCATACGCCCTTGGCATGGTTACGGCGAAAGCCCGGATGCACGCCGTTATTGGTTTCAAGAGCATTGACCAAGGTTTTTGGCCGCAGGCGTTGTGGGTCGAGCGTGCCATTGACGTAGGCAAATGCCCCGGCAACAACCGCAACCACGGCACCGATGCCGGCAAGTCGTGCGATCAGGCTCGCAGTGCTCAAAGGAGGACGGGGGGGTGATGAGTGATCTACCATGCAGGAACTCCAGGGCCAGAGGCCTCAGGCTGAAACATAAGGTCGGAGCATTAAGACGAACGCCGATTGGCTCTATTCCCAGGCCCTGGATTTATTTTGCGGGACGGGGAATAACCTTCAACGCCGGACGTCTCTCTAGTCCCAGCGTAGTGACCAGCCAGACGCCCATGCATGAACTCGACGAACAGTTACGTGAACTCATTCCCAGGTTGCGGCGTTTTGCCCTGTCCCTGACGCGCAACAGCAGCAGCGCCGATGACCTGGTGCAATCGACCCTGGAGCGCGCCATCGTCGCCTGGGCCGATAAACGTATCGAGGGCGATCTGCGCGCCTGGCTGTTTTCGATCCTCTACCGGCAGTTCCTCGACGCCCACCGCCGCAACCGCCGCTATGCGCGCATGCTCGAATTCTTCACCGGCCGCGATGACGTGCAACCTTCGGTGGAACGCACGGTGCTGGCCCAATCCACCCTGCAAGCCTTCGACCAACTGAACACCGAACAGCGCGCCCTGTTGCTGTGGGTGTCCGTCGAGGGCTTGAGCTACAAGGAAGTGGCCGAGATCCTCAAGGTGCCCATCGGCACCGTGATGTCACGCCTGTCCCGCGCACGCCAAGCGCTGCGTCAACTCAGCGATGGCGAAATGACCGGCCCTGCCCTGCGGAGACTCAAATGATCAGCCTGCCCCCCAGCGAACGCGATTTACACGCCTACGTCGATCACCAATTGCTCGACACTGATCGCCGTGTGCTTGAAACCTGGCTGGCCAGCCACCCCGAAGTGGCGGCCCAGGTACAGGCCTGGCAACAGGATGCGCAGCTGCTGCGTGCGTCATTGAGCGGCGCCCTGCAACAGCCGCACAACCCAGCATTGGACCCGGCGCTGATTCGCCAGCGCATCAAGAAACAGTCCCGTCGGCACCTGGCCACGGCGGCGTTGTTGCTGATCGCCGTGAGCCTCGGCGGGGTTGGCGGTTGGCACGCCCGTGAAGCCACCCAGCCGCCGCTGTTGCCGATGACCGACGCCATGCAGGCCTACCGCCTGTTTGCCCAGGACGGCATCATGCCCGCCGACTACAACGCCCAGGACCGCGGCACCATGCAGGCCTGGCTCGACCGTTACTTCAACCAGGCCCATCGCCTGCCCGACCTGAGCCAAGCCGGCTTCAAGCCGGTCAGCGGGCGCCTGCTCACCACCGACCAAGGCGCGGCAGCCATGGTGCTGTACCAGGACGCCCAAGGCCGGCGCATCAGCTTCTACATCCGCCCGCCGGGCCCGAACAACGGTTTTCTGCCTCGCGGCAGCCGCAGTGCCGATGGCTTGCAGGCCGACTACTGGTCGGGCGGCGGCTACAACTATGCGATGGTCAGCCCGGTGGATCAGGCCGCCGCGTTACAGACGCCATTCTAGAAACCGACGTCCAGTACCACGTTATCCAGGTAGGTGCCGGCCGGTGGGGTGGGCTGATCGGTGTAGACCTTGGCGTTGTAGTTGTACACCTGGCTACCGACGCCCAAGCCGTTGCCAGGGTTGACCTCGGCCGTGGAGCTGGCCCGCCGCGCCGCGCCGACACTGCCCCAGCGCGTGGTGCCGGCACTTTTGAAAATGTCATAGGCCAGGTAATTGCCGCCGGAAACCATACGTCGCCGGCCGCCGACACTCACCGGGTTCTGGCCATCGCTCAAGCCCACGGTATAGGCGCTGCCCTTGGTGCAGGCGATGTTGATGGTCTGCCCGCTCACCGCGGTAAACCCACTGACCACCGGCGCGCTGCCGAAGCTGATATTCGGGGCGGTGATCTGGCAGTCTTTGGTCACGGTCATGCTGACGGTCAGCGATGCCGTGCCACTGCCAGTGTCACGTCCCAGGCAAATGCCGCCAAGGCCGATCCCCGAGCAATAATTCCACACCCAGGCGATGCTCAATGTCTCGATGTACACCCCGGCGGCGACGTTGCTGCCGGTGATGCTGCTCAGGTACAGCGGTACGGTTTTCGCGCCGGGTCCTGCGATCAGGCCAATGCTCTGGGCGATGCCGCCAGCGCCGCCGAAATCGAATTGGCTGCCACGGGTGATGGGATAGCTGGTGCTGTTGTTGCCATAAATCGTATAGCTGATCACATCACCGGTCGGCCCGACCATGCCACTTTGCGACGATGTGATCGTGGCGTAAAAGTGGTCGGTAGACACCAGCAGCGATATCAACGCTGAGGTGCAACTCAACCCCGAATTAGTCGTAGAGCTGGTTTGCGCAGCGGTGCGCACCGTCATCGAGCTGATCGAGCCGAAACTGGCCGGCACGGTGGACACCACCGAACACGCCGCCATCGCCTGCCCGCAAAACAACAAACCTACGCCATATAACCCTACGCTGCCCCTCACCTGAACACTCCCTGTTCGATCCCTCATTGGCACACTAATGGCCCGATCAAGGGCACGTCCTGTTGCTGCTCATCAATATCGAATGTCGCCTGGCAGGTGCGGCCCTCACCGAGGGTGACCTGCAAGGTGTTGTGCGCGCTGAGGTTTTCCAGATACACCAGGCCATCCCAGCCGACCACCGCTTGGGTGTTGCTTTGCTCGTGCACTACCAGGCTGCCCAGCGGCAACTCCTGATGCTGGCGGTCCACCAGAGTGATGCTTGCAGCGAGCACCCGGCGCAGGGGGAATTCCAGCAAGTAACCGCTGCCACGGCGTACCGATACGCGCTGCTCAACATTGGGGCTTTGCACATTCGCCGGCAGGTTCAAGGGGTCGATCTCGTATTTGCCGCGGTAATAGGCACTGCTCCACGGCACCAGCAAATGGCCGTTGCGGTCGGTCTGGCCCACCAGCTGGTTTTCGTAGCACACCGGAATCCCGGCAAAGCCCTGGGTGCTCACTACCACAAAGGCGTCATTGATGCGGTTGGCGGCAAAGGTTTCGCCGCCCATCCACACCAGCGAGCCGCTGGCATCGGCCCAGCGCGTCATGGCCTCACTGCTGCCGTACACGCCGGCCTGCAACTGCACCGACTGCAAGCGCCAGGTCAGGTCGGCCTGTCGATAGCTGGGGGCATCGCCCTGGGCATAGCCGAGGTTGTAGCCCACCCCGCCTTCGCTGGGCACCGCGCGGCTGTAGTTGATGCGCTGGCGACTGGCGCCGTCCTTGCTGCGCTCGGTGCTCAAGGCCAGGCTGCCGTTGAGGTCGAACGGGATGACCAGTTGCGCTTGCATGGCCCAGTTGCTATCACCGATTTCGCGGTTGGCTGACAGATAAAAGCTGGTGTTGCGCCACAACGGTTTGCTCCAGCTCAGGTTGAGCAGGCGCGTGCGCGAGTCGTCCGCCGCCTGCACGTCGAAATAGCCCAGGCCCAGGCTGCCGAAACGTTGAAGGTTGAGGCTCAAGGTCACCTGCTCGCTGCGCTTGCTGAGGCTGGCGTATGGGGTATCGACCAGGGTCAGGTCGGCGTAGTCGTCGCGACGTTCCACCCGTTGGTACATAAAGCTGTAGCGCGTGCTGTTGTACTGGTAACCGAGGCTCAGTTGCTGGCCCGTGCGGCTGTCGAACTGGCTCTGGCTGAGGGCGGTATTGAGCACGCCGAAGTTGCCCAGGCGCAGGTTGCCGCCGAGTCCGCCGAGGCTCAGGTCGCTGGAGGCTTCGGCGTGGCTCTCCAGGGTCAGGTTATCGGAATAGCCATAGCGGAACGTGCCACTGGCCACGCCCGGTCCGTAGCCGAAGTCCCGTAGGGTGTAGTCACGGCGCAAGGTACCGGCGGCCAGCGAAAAGTCCGTCAAGCCTTGTTGCAGCAAGGTGCTGGTGACGTAGAACGGTACCGTGGTCGACACTTGGCGGCCCAGGGCATCGGTGGTGACCACCACGGCCTCGCCGGCACCGTTGATGAATGGGATGTTGGTCAGGGTGTAGGGGCCGGGTTGCAGTCGCGCGCTGTCGGATTTGTAGCCGTTGATAAACAGGTCCACCGACGAGGGCACCGCCGCCTCACCGGCAAACTGCGGCAAGGGGTACGTGACCAGGTCGGGGCGCACGGCAAAATCCCGGGACAGTTGCACCCCGCCCAGGCGCACCGAGCTACTCCACGGCAGCGCGCCACTGATCACGTCGCCGGCCTCGTAGGTCAGCAGGCGCTCATCGTCGGAAAAACGCCAGGTGGTGTCGTAACGTCGGTAACCATTGTCGAGGGTGCCGCCGCTGATTCCATCGGACAGGGTCTGGCGCAGTTGCCCGGTGTTGGACAAGGTGCCCCAGGTGTCGAACAGCCGTACTTCGTTCCAGGCCGCGAGGTAACTGCCGCCATCGTCGGTGTCATTGAAATACACGTCATAGTTGAGCAAGGCGCCGAAGCTGCTCATGGCCTGAGTACGCGGATAGGTATTGCGGTTGCCGATGAACTGTTCCTGCAGCCAGGAGGGCGGCACATCCAGCAGCAGGCGCTGGCCGTTGCTGTCGTAGTCGCTGTGCAGGCCCGGCACCTGGTCCAGGGCCACACTGCCGACGGGCTCACCGGGCAGTTTCATGCCCACATCCTGCAACGCGCTGGCCGGCACAAACAGCTGGCCGGCGCGCTGCTCGACCGCGATGACGCGGCCGGTGTCCATCTGGTTGACCACCAGTTCCAGAAACAGCTGTGCATCGGCAACTGCCTCCATGCTGCCGGGCGGCGGCGGCAAGTCGCCCGCCATCGCTGCGCCCCACAGCCCGCTTGCCACTGCCACCGACGGCCATAAAACCCGAGCCCAACCACGACTCACCATGGCGTTGTGTCCTTCAATGGACATCTCCATCCTGTGAAAACCCGGGCGTGTGCCCGTTGCGCTACATCACGGCTATCGCTTGGGCGCCAGGCTCTCCAGTTGCGGCGCGCCGTTGACCCGGACCTGCAACGGCTGGTCGGCCGACACGGCATCCGGTACCGGCCAGCGCATGCTCGCGCCCGGCAGCACATAGCCGAGCAAGCCGTCCACCAACGGCCGCGTCTGCCCGCCCTGTTTGAATGACGCATCGGTAAGCCGCGCATGCACAGCGCCCTGGTTGCGCACCTCGATGTAGTTGCGCCCTGCCACGTTGACCTTTTGCCAGCTCAACTGCGGCTTGCCCGCGCCCTTGGGGTCACGTTGGCGGGTGGCGTCGTCCTTGCTCCACAGGCCAGCGCCGTAGGCAAACAATGGCACCGAATAGCGCATCTGAAAGCGAATCGCCGCTGCCGTGTTCTTGCCCACAGGCGGCGCCGGCACCTGCAGCGCCGAGGGGATTTCGTCAATGATGATGCGATAGGCCAACTCCTGCCCCGGCGG
This sequence comes from Pseudomonas sp. PA-1-6B, assembly GCF_021609545.1. Lineage (NCBI taxonomy): Bacteria > Pseudomonadati > Pseudomonadota > Gammaproteobacteria > Pseudomonadales > Pseudomonadaceae > Pseudomonas > Pseudomonas sp. PA-1-6B. The sequence goes on along the minus strand of NZ_WJZM01000006.1, from coordinate 46,832 downwards.
TACCTCCCGGGTGCGGGTCAAGCGCACCAGTTGCTTCTGGCCCGGCTCAATCTTGGCCACCGGCGGGCTGCCGATCACATCGCGCTGGTTCTGGTACTGCTCGTCAAAGCCATTCTGGCTCCAGGCAAACACGCGGATCTGCAGGTTGGCGGTCTCGGTGCCACGGTTCTCCAGCCACAGCGCGCTGGCCTGTTGGTCAGCCTCCAGCACCGGGTCGATGGGCCAGATCAGCACTGAACTGGCCGCCTGTACAAACCCCGCCGAGCACAACGCCCCCAAGGCGAAACCCGCGGTCCATAACCGTCGCAAAGCACAACCCATGACACCCCTCCTTAAACCGTTAGCCCTACCACGTCAGCTGCACCTGCAGCGTGTCGCTGTACGTCCCCCCAGGCTGATTGCCCGGTAAAACCACCCGCCCGTAAATCGGCAGGCTGATGTTGCTCGCATCGCTGTAGGTCACGCTGACGCTCTGGTTGATGCCGAGGCTCTGGCTGAACGCCGCATCGCGAAACAATTGGTAAGCCACCCGCGCGCTGCCACTGTTGAGCTGCAAATTGCGTCCGGTGCTGCTGTACAGGCCGCCATCCACGCTCATGCTCAGGGCCACGCCCGGCGTGCATTGCAGGGTTACGCCGCCAGTGAGAGCCGCTGTGACCGTGCTGGTGGCCAGGGCCGAATAGCTGCCGTAGGCCAAGGTGCCGTAGTTGGCGCCGCCGCCCACGATCAGACAGCCCGGCGTGATGGTCGCACTCACCTGGAAGCTCTGGTTGACCACCGCCGACAGCGGCAACGGCATCGCCAGGCCGATGGCGAGCAACACCCTGGGCCACATTGTTAGAACGTCAGTTCCACGGCCACGGTGTCGGTGTAGGTGCCCGCCGGCAGACCCTCCTTGCCCACCGCCCGGCCGTAAAGGTTGACGGTCTGCGCCACGCCGGTACTGGTGGCGAGTGTCACCACGCCGTCAATCGCCAACAGCGCTGAACGCCCGCTGTCAGTGTAGAAATCGTAGGGCACGAAGTTACCCACGCCATCGGCCAGCGCACGAGTGCCACCGGGGGAAGCACCGTCGTGGGCGCCGGCACGCACCTTGATTGTTGGCGCGGTGCCAGCCGAACACAGGATCGACAACGCGCCGCCGGTACCGGTGCCGCCGAGCAACTGGGCGTCGGCATTGGTAAACAGGCTGTTGGTGGTACCGAAATTCAAGCTACCGAAATTCAGCCCGGTGGCCGCCCCGGAGCCATTGACCTGGCAACTGGCGATCAAGGTCAGGCTGGAACTGATCTGCCCGGTCACCGTGGTCGCCGCGTTCAGGCTGGACGCCAGCCCCAGGCCCAGGGCACAGTGGCCGATTCGCGATACAAGTACATGCATGATATCCATCCTCATGGTTTACCAATCCAGAGTCACCGTCAGGGTGTCTGTGTAGATGCCGGCCGGTAGGGCCCTGGTATTCGCCACCACGGAACCGAATACCGGGATCGGTACCTGGGAGCCCTGGGTCACGACGAAATTGCGTTGCTGGCCGATCCTGTAGGCACTGCGCCCCTGAGCATCAGCCGACAGTCGATAAGGAATGGTCTGGCGGCCATTGCTCAGGCGCCGCGTGGTGCCGTCGCCATTGGCGCCGCCGTCGATGGTTACCGTGAAACTGCTGACCACCGAGGGGTTGCAGGACACCGACAGCGGCGCCTTGTCGGCATCGGAAATCGACGCGCCCAGCGTGTTGCTCCAGGTCGGCCCCTGGCTGCCGAAATCCATTAGCGCCGTGCCGCCCTCAGGCGTGACCGGCGCGGTTTCCACGTCTTTGCTCACTTCGCAACTGGCGGTGATCACCAAACGCGCGTGGACCTGGCCGTTGACCACCGCCGCCTGCGCGTCGTCCGCCAGCAACAGCAGGCCGCCCAGGGCCGTCACGGCCAGGTAGCGGCTTACCATGTGACCGTGACCTTGAGCAGGTCGGAATAACGGCCGACAGCGGGAATGCCTTTGAGCGGTTCGATGCGGCCATACAGCGGCAAGTCGACAGAGCCGGTGTCCGGCACGCGGCCGCTGATCGGCACGTCCACCGGCAAGGGGATCAGCCGCGCGGCGTCGGCATAGATTCGATAGGGGATGGGCCGACTGGAGGGCGCCGGATTGGCGAGATAACGCACTTCGCCGACACCGCCATGCAGGCCGCCGTCAACTCGCACTTGGTAAGGCGTGTCGGGGTTACATTCCAGGCGCGGTTGGCGTTGGCTGATCAGGGCCGCACTCAGGGGGCCGGCCGGGTCATCCAGACGCGGGCCGCTGCCGAAATCCAATACGCCAAGTTGCTCGATACCTGCACTACGGGTGCTGCCCACCAACTGGCAACCCCGTTGCACGTCGATGCGCACCTGCACCTGGAGCTGCGCAGCAAACACCGTGTTGCAGAGCATCGTGCCCATGACAGCCAATACCGCCGGTCCCTTCACAGCCCCAATTCCTTATACAGGGGTGACAACTGTGTATGAGGTTAGCCAGTTAACGCGAAAGTGCCAGTTTGCATGGCTTGGGGCCCTTCCCTATTGGTCAAATGGCATCGAGCGTCCTACAGTGAACGACCACCGCAATACAGAGTGATTATTCTTGGCCGTGCTTGCCCTGCTCCAGCGCCTGCTGGGTAAAAAAACCGACGCCTCGGGCGCCTCGCCTATCCCGGCGTATTTTCAAAAAAAAGCCGTACAACAGGGCTATACCCTCAGTGATGGGCAAATCCGGGCGATTACCGCCCTGAATCGCGAGGCCCAGCACCTGCTCAACGGCCAGGCAACGCGCAGCCTGTACCTGCACGGCCCGGTGGGGCGCGGCAAAAGCTGGCTGTTGGACGGATTTTTCCAGGCACTGCCCATCGCCGAGAAACAGCGCGTGCATTTCCACACCTTCTTCGCCCGGCTGCATCAGGGCATGTTCCTGCACCGCGAGCATGACGATGCCTTGGGCGTCACTCTGGACGAGCTGCTGGCCGGCTGCCGGGTGCTGTGTTTCGACGAATTCCATGTGCACGATATCGGCGATGCGATGCTTATCAGCCGCCTGTTCAAGGCCCTGTTCCAGCGCAGCGTGCTGGTGCTGGTGACCTCCAACTACCCACCCGAAGGCTTGCTGCCCAACCCGCTGTACCACGAACGCTTCAAGCCGGTGATCGAGCTGATCGCCTCGCGCATGGAGGTGCTGGAAGTCAGTGCGCCTCAGGACTTTCGCAGCCTGGCTCAGGCCCACGCCCAACAACGCTTCACGGGCGGCCAGTATGTATGGCCAGGTACGGCAGGCCAGCGTGAAAGCCTGGGCCTGCCTGCCACAGATTGCCCGGCGCAAACCCTGAAGGTCGGCACTCGTCAGTTACAGTGCCGAGGCCTTCAGGCACGAACCATCGCATTTACCTTCAACGACCTGTGCCAACAGCTCACGGCGGTCATGGATTACCTGTTGTTGTGCCAGGACTTCGACCACTGGATCATCGACGGCCTGCCGCATCTGGCCGAATGCCCCATCGCCGTGCAACAGCGCTTTATCAACCTGGTAGACGTGCTCTACGACCAGGACAAGCAACTGACACTTATCGGTCACCAGCCCCTGGATAAATGCCTGGAAGGCCAGGCCATCGACCTCGCCCGCACCGCCAGCCGCCTGCGCCAATTGCACACGCTGTCCCCGCAACCCGCGCCCGAGCCGCTATCATGAGCGCCTTTTACGCCTCCTTCCGAGCACTGCGCCCTGCATGAATACCCTCGCCCAACTCAAGGCTGGCCAATTGGCTGGCGTTACGCGCCTGGACCTGGCCTGCGGGCTGACCGAGTTCCCCCGGGAAATCTTCGAACTGGCCGATTCGCTGGAAATCCTCAACCTCACCGGCAACGCCCTGAGCAGCCTGCCCGACGACCTGCACCGCCTGACACACCTGCGTGTGCTGTTCTGTTCGGACAACGCTTTTACCGAACTGCCCGAATGCCTGGGCCAGTGCGCCAAACTGAGCATGATCGGCTTCAAGGCCAACCAGATCAGCCAGGTAGCCGCCGCCGCCCTGCCGCCACAGTTGCGCTGGCTAATCCTCACCGACAACTGCATCAGCCAATTGCCCGATGAACTGGGTCAGCGCCCGTTACTGCAAAAATTGATGTTGGCCGGTAACCAGTTGACCGACCTGCCGCCAAGCCTGGCCCAGTGCCAAAACCTGGAGTTGATCCGTATCGCCTCCAACCGCCTCACCCACCTGCCGCAGTGGCTGCTGACCCTGCCGAGCCTGACCTGGCTGGCCTATGCCGGCAATCCGGTGGAAATGGCCGTGCAGGTAAGCGCTGACGAGGCGACGCCGAACATCGCCTGGCAGGAACTGGAAATGGGCGAAGTCCTGGGCGAAGGCGCTTCGGGGATCATTCGCAAGGCGCTGTGGAAACCCCGTGTGTTGCCAGTCGCGGTCAAGCTGTACAAGGGCACCATCACCAGCGACGGTTCACCGCTGCATGAAATGCAAGCCTGCATCGCTGCCGGGCTGCATCCCAACCTGATCAAGGTTGAAGGACGCGTCATCGGCCACCCCGACACCCAGGCCGCGCTGGTGATGGAGCTGATCGACCCGAGTTACCGTAACCTCGCAGCCCTGCCGAGCCTCGCGTCGTGCACGCGGGATGTCTACGAACCCACCATCGGTTTCAGCCTGGACGTGGCACTGCGCATGGCGCGGGGCGTTGCTTCGGTGGCGGCGCACCTGCATCGGCACGGCATTACCCATGGTGACCTGTATGGTCACAATATTTTGTGGAACGCAGCGGGTGATTGCTTGCTCGGAGACTTTGGCGCGGCGTCATTCCATGCCACGGCGGACACCCTGGAAACCCGTGCGCTGCAGCGTATTGAAGTGCGGGCGTTCGGGGTGCTGCTGGGGGAGTTGTTGGAGCGGGTTGAGGCCAGTGACGAAAGCTTGCAGGCACTGAAACAACGCTGCTGCCAGCCGGATGTACTGGCGCGACCGAGCTTCGAAGAGATCGAGGCCCTGCTGGAATCTCTGCAGCACCCCTGAACCCATGTGGGAGCGGGCTTGCTCGCGAATGCGGTGTGACAGTCAACAGATGTATTGGCTGTTCCACCGCATTCGCGAGCAAGCCCGCTCCCACATATTAACCGCGTGTACTCAGATAGAAATCAGCCCGCCAGGCCGACAAACATATCCTGCACATCATCATGGTTGTCCAGGCCTTCCAGGAACGCCTCGACTTCAGCCATCTGCTCATCGGTCAAACCGCTGACCGGGTTCTTGGAGATATAGCCCAGCTTGGCCGACAGCACGGTAAAGCCCTGCTCCGGCAAGGCTTTCTGCACGGCATCCAGGTCGGTGGTTTCGGTAATGAACAAGGTGGCGCCTTCTTCACCCTCTTCAAAGTCCTGGGCGCCGGCTTCGATGGCGGCCATTTCTGGATCGGCGTCCGGCGTGTCCGGCGATGCTTCGATCAGGCCCACATGGTTGAAATCCCAGGCCACCGAACCGGAAGCGCCCAGCTGGCCCTTGCGGAAGGCCACGCGGATTTCCGCCACGGTGCGGTTGATGTTGTCGGTCACGCACTCGACGATCAAAGGCACCTGGTGCGGCGCGAAACCTTCGTAGGTCACGCGGTGGTATTGCACGGTCTCACCGAGCAGACCGGCGCCCTTTTTGATCGCGCGGTCCAGGGTTTCCTTGGGCATCGAGGCTTTTTTGGCCTGTTCCACCACCAGGCGCAGGTGCGCGTTGGTCGCGGTATCGGCGCCGTTGCGGGCGGCGATGGTGATTTCTTTCACCAGCTTGCCGAAAATCTTGCCCTTGGCATTGGCTGCCGCTTCTTTATGTTTGACTTTCCACTGTGCGCCCATGACTCACTCTCTTATTTCCATCGCGCCGAAACGTCTACTGGCCGGCGCTTTGGGGGCAGAGTTTATAGCGCGAGAACGCTTCGTTCCACCAAAAAACCGGCCAGGGTACTCAGGTGCGCAAGGGTTTGATCACCGCATTGCGGTCCGGCACAAAATCCCCGGCCTGGGCCAGTACGGCGGGCCTGGCATTCCAGTAGGGCATCAGCACCAGCGACGAAAACAGCGCCGCACCGGCAAACACAATAAATACCGTAACGGTATCGAAATAGCCTGGCAGCAAACCACCCAGGATCGCCCCCACCGAACCGCAGCCGTTGACAAAGCCCGCAGCGGTAGCGCCGGCCTTGGCGGTGCCGAAGTCGATGGCCGCCGTGCTGCTGATCATCGAGTCCGGCCCATACAGCGTCAGCCCCATGACAAACAGCAACGTCATCACCAGCACCACACTGCCGGTGTGCAGCGCGCCCATAAACAACGCCAGGGCAACCGTCAGCGCCAACAGGCTGAGCACACAGGCGGGCATGCGCCGAGCACCGAACAGTTTGTCGGAGGCCAGGCCGATCAACACCGGCCCCAGTAAACCGGCCAGCTCAAACGCGGTGGGCACGATGGCGGCGCCGACCTTGCCCACCGACGGCATCTGCTCGTAGACGATCACCGGCCCCCACAACAGAATCGCGTAGCGCGCCGGTTTGAGCAGGAAGTACGCCAGCCCCAGGGTCAACACCGTACGGTTGCGCAGGATCGCGCGCAGGGGTTCGAGTACGCTCACGCGCTGTTCGGCGGCCAACTGCTCGGCGCTCAGCACCGGCTCGGGCTCGACTGCCGGCAAGCCCACATCCTGTGGAGTATTGCGCTGGAACATAAAGAACAGCACGGCCACCACCGCGACCACTGCGGCGCTGGAAATAAACGCCGCATGCCAGCTGCCGATCAGCGTATAAGCCCACCAACCGGCAAACGGTGACGCGACCAACCCGCCAAATGCATAACACGAACTCCACAGCCCCAGCACCCGCCCCCGCTGCTGGGCCGGGAAGAAACTACCGAGGTTCTTGCACAACCCCGACCAGCCAGTGGACTGGGCCAAGCCCTGTACCAACATGCAGGTGACAAAAATCGGCAAGGTGGCAAAGGTGCCCATCACCAGCGCCGCGCCTGCGGAAATCAACAAGCCACCGAGCACCACTACCCGTGGCCCGAAGCGGTCTGCAAGCATGCCCCAGGTGAACTGGCCCACCGCATACGCTGCGAGATAGAGGCCATCCAGGTTAGCCATCGTCATTTTGTCGAGGGGGAAACTCGGGTCGTCGCCAATCCCCAGCTTTGCCACCGAAAAGGCTTTGCGGGTGAAATAGAACGCGGCGTACGCCAGCCAGGTAATGGCGAAAATCTGCACGCGCCAACGCTTGATACTACCCATAGGGATATTCATGGTGGTTCTGACCTCAGGTGTGAGTGTGCCGGCAGAATCGAAAGAAAACGCCTGTTGTTCTTATGGTTGAGCACTGCAATGCCGGGCCTTGGATAGCGCGGTATTGGTCAGATGGGTGCGATGTGCCTGCGCCCATGGCCGCCGTGGTTGTAGGACTCAACCTACGGCGGCTGAGGTGCATCAAAACAATGGCTGACTCATAGGTAAAATCGATTTATCGTATTTCAAATATAAGCTCAGGTTTTAAGAGGACGCACCATGTCGGTTTCCCATGCCCAGCTCAAAGCCTTCCATGCGGTAGCCATTCACGGCAGTTTTACCGGGGCTGCAGAACGGCTGTTCCTGACCCAGCCTGCGATTTCCGACCAAGTGCGCAAACTTGAAGAGCGCTTCGGCGTATTGCTGTTTCACCGCAACAAGCGTTCGGTGCGCCTGACCGATCTGGGTGAACGCCTGCTGGGTATCACCCAGCGCCTGTTTGTGATCGAGGCCGAAGCCGAAGAATTGCTGCAGGATTCGCGTGCCCTGCTCACCGGAACTCTCACCCTGGCGGTGGATGCGCCCGTGCACGTCCTGCCGCAGATTGCACGCTTCTGCCAGCGCTACCCTGGGATCAGCGTGAAGATCGAAACGGGCAATACCGATGAGTCGCTGTCGCGCCTCTACAACTACCAGGCCGACCTGGCGCTGTTGGGGCGCGACGTCGATGATGTGCGCCTGTTGTCAGTGCCGCTGCCCGACGACCAACTGCTGGCTTTTGTCGCACGGGACCATGCCTGGGCCGGGCGCGAGTCGATCTGCCTGGCCGACCTCGATGACACCCCGCTGGTACTGCGGGAAACCGGCTCGGTCACCCGTCAGACCCTGGAGCAGGAAATGCGCCAGGCCGGCCTGCGCATTCGTCCGGCGATCCAGGTGGAAGGCCGCGAGGCCGCCCGTGAAGCCGTGGTGGTAGGGATTGGCGTGGGCGTGGTGTCGGCGGCAGAGTTCGGTGCCGATGCACGGGTGTACGCCATGCCGATCCGCGATTGCACCCAACGCATGAAAGAAACCCTGGTGTGCCTGAAAGAGCAGAGTTCACGCCGTGTGGTCGCGACCTTTCTGGAGATCGTGCGTGAAAGCCTTCACGCCAACTCGAAAAACGCCTGAATCAAGCGCAGCGAGCGACGGCGCTCCATGCAGCCGAGCATATGCCGGTTCAGCAGGCCATCGCCCAGAATCGGTACCGCCTGCACACGCGGGTCCGGGCTGACCTCCATCGACGACACCACGCCCACGCCCAACTCTGCCGCCACCGCCTCGGTCACAGCTTCCCGACTGTCCAGTTCCAGCAGCACTTTGGGCTGCACATTCGCCGCCAGGCAGGCGTCGTCAAAGGTGCGGCGGGTGGTGGAACTGGGCTCGCGCAGCACCATGATCACCTCATGCAACTGCGCCAGTTCAATACCGTCGGGCTGCTTGGCCCACGGGTGTGCGGCCGGCACCAAGGCGCAAATCCGTGACTGGTCCAGGGGTTGCAAGTGCAGGCCATTGCGCGGTTCCACCTCGGTGAGCACCGCCACATCCGCATGTTCGGACAGCAACGCCGCCAGGGTTTCCTGGGCATTGCCCAAACGCAGGTTCACGGTAATGCCGGGGTAGCGTGCGCGCAGGCTGGCGATCATCGGCATCACCAGATGGGGGCCGTCCGCCGCCACTTCCAGGCGCCCGGTGAGCAACTGGCGGTTGGCCTCCAGCAAGGTTTGCGCCTCGTCGACCAACCCGAAGATAGCCCGCGTGATGGCCGCCAGGCGTGCACCCTCCTCGGTCAATTCCACCCGGCGTGCGGTACGGCGCAACAGCGGGATCTGGTAGTGCTCCTCAAGCGCCTTGATATGCCCGGTCACCGCCGGCTGGCTGATAAACAGCCGAGCCGCCGCGCGGGTAAAACTGCCCTCACGGGCCACAGCATCGAATGCACGCAGTTGGAACAGATTCATAGCTATCGGCCTCACTGATAGCTCGCATAACAACAAACAATTTGATTGATGACAAGCCAAACTGCAATTTAGGCGCCGTAGCTTGAACCCCAACACCTTGCGAGGATTTGACATGCCCACTGCCGCGCCGATCCTGTTGACCCCCGGCCCCCTGACCACCTCGAACCGCACCCGCCAGGCGATGATGACGGACTGGGGCTCGTGGGACGACCGCTTCAACCAGCTCACAGCCAGTGTGTGCAGCCAGTTGCTGGCGATCCTCAACGGCGCCGACAACCACCACTGCGTGCCGTTGCAAGGCAGCGGCACCTTCGCCGTCGAAGCCGCGATCGGCACCTTGGTCCCCCGCAATGGCAAGGTGCTGGTGCTCATCAACGGCGCCTACGGCAAACGCCTGGCGAAAATCTGCGAGGTGCTTGGCCGCGAATTCAGCACCTTTGAAACCGCCGAAGACGAGCCCACCACTGCCGCCGAAGTGGATCGTCTGTTGCACGCCGACAGCGCCATCACCCATGTCGCGCTGATCCATTGCGAAACCAGTACCGGCATTCTCAACCCGTTGCCGCAGATCGCCGAGGTGGTCAAACGCCACGGCAAGCGCCTGATCATCGACGCCATGAGTTCCTTCGGCGCGCTACCGATTGATGCCCGTGAAATCCCCTTCGACGCGCTGATCGCCGCCTCGGGCAAATGCCTGGAAGGCGTACCGGGCATGGGCTTTGTCTTTGCCGAAAAAGCGGCGCTGGCTACATCCCAGGGCAACTGCCATTCCCTGGCGATGGACCTGTTCGACCAGCACACCTACATGGCCAAGACCGGACAATGGCGTTTCACCCCGCCGACGCACGTTGTTGCCGCCCTGCATGAGGCCTTGGGGCAATACGCAGAAGAAGGCGGCTTGCCTGCTCGTCATCAACGCTATGCCGACAACTGCCAGACATTACTGGACGGCATGGCCGCGCTGGGCCTGCGCAGCTTTCTGCCAGCGGCGATCCAAGCGCCGATCATCGTCACCTTCCACGCACCGCAAGACCCGCGCTACCAGTTCAAAGCGTTCTATGAGGGGGTCAAAGCCAAGGGTTTCATTCTGTACCCGGGCAAACTGACCCAGGTGGAAACCTTCCGCGTGGGCTGCATAGGCCATGTCGATACCGCTGGTATGCGCGCGGCGGTCAAGGCTATCGCCGACGTGCTGCAAGAACTGGAAGTGCTGGATATTTGATTGCCCCCAATACCCACAGGATCTGAACCATGAACTATCAAAACCCCAACACCCTCCAGGCCGTTATCCTCGACTGGGCCGGCACCGTGGTCGACTTCGGCTCCTTTGCGCCCACGCAGATTTTTGTCGAGGCCTTCGCCGAGTTCGACGTGCAGGTATCTATCGAGGAAGCCCGTGGCCCGATGGGCATGGGCAAGTGGGACCACATCCGCACCCTCTGCGACCAGCCACAAGTTGCCGAACGCTACCGCAAGGCGTTCGGCCGCACGCCTACCGACGACGACGTGACCGCCATCTACCAGCGCTTCATGCCGCTGCAGATCGAGAAAATTGCCGAGCACTCGGCCCTGATCCCCGGCGCCCTCGACACCATCGCCGCCCTGCGCGGCCAAGGCATCAAGATCGGCTCCTGCTCCGGCTACCCCAAACAGGTGATGGACAAGGTCGTGGCCCTGGCCGCCACCAACGGCTACGTCGCCGACCACGTCGTGGCCACTGACGAAGTGCCCAACGGCCGACCATGGCCGGCCCAGGCGCTGGCCAACGTGATCGCCCTGGGCATTGATGATGTGGCGGCCTGCGTGAAGGTCGACGACACCGTGCCGGGCATTCTCGAAGGTCGCCGTGCCGGCATGTGGACCGTGGCCCTGACCTGCTCGGGCAACGCGCTGGGCCTCACCTACGAGCAGTTCCGCGCCCTGGACACCGACACACTGGCCAGCGAACGCCAGCGCATCGAAGCGATGTTCGAAGCTTCACGCCCACACTACCTGATTGACACCATCACCGATCTGCCACGGGTCATCAGTGACATCAACCAGCGCCTGGCCCGCGGGGAAATGCCGCAGGCCTACTGACCGAGGTCAAGACAACGGCATTGGCAACAAGCGCAGCGCTCAGAACAGGCATAGAGTTAATGCACTCCATCGCTAAAGAATGGAGGTATGCCCTGATGAGTGAGGAACACAGCGATGCCGTGGAAAAATTCCGATACGCGCTACAGCACCATGTCGATTGCGTTGCACTGGTTGATGGTGGTGCTGCTGGCGGTGGTTTACGCCTGCATTGAACTGCGCGGCCAATTCCCCAAAGGCAGCGGCGCACGCACGCTGATTGTGGAAATGCACTTTATGCTCGGCCTTACCGTGTTTGTGCTGGTGTGGCTGCGCCTGTTCGCACGCAGCCTGGGGGTGGCGCCGAAGATCGTGCCGGCACCGCCGCAATGGCAGAATCTGCTGGCGAAGCTGATGCACTGGGCGCTGTATGCGTTGATGATCGGGTTGCCGATTGCCGGTTGGTTGATCGTCAGTGCCAAAGGGCATTCGGTGATGTTCTATGGAATGGAATTGCCGCCGCTGATCGCGCAAAACAAGGCGCTGGCCGAGGAGATTGAAGGCTGGCATGTGCTGTTCGCCCAGGTCGGTTATTGGTTGATCGGGCTTCATGCACTGGCGGGGATCTTTCATCATTACGTGATGCGCGATAACACGACGCTGCGCATGATGCCGGGTGGGAGGAGGCTTTAACCCAGCCAATTAGCTCCCCTGTGGGAGCGGGCTTGCCCGCGAAGGCGGTGTGTCAGTCACAGTACCTCTTACTGCACTACCGCTTTCGCAGGCAAGCCAGCTCCCACAAGGGGTTTGCGCCAGTCGCTGAAGCCTCGGCGGCCTTGCAGGCCGCCGGTATGGATGAAGATCAGGCGCGTGCCGGGGGCAAAGCGTCCGGCCTCGATCTGCTGTTTCAATGCCAGCAGCGCCTTGCCGGTGTAAAGCGGTTCCAGCGGTAGACCGTACGTTTGTTCGGTGCGCTGGATGAAGTCGAGCAACAGTGGATCGGCTTTGGCAAAGCCGCCGCGACTGGCGTCCAGCAATGCATAACCGTCCTGCACGATGGCACTCACGTTCTGCGCCACACCGTGGTCATCCGGCACCGCCATGGCGCCATATACCGGATGCGCGCCCGCCTCCGCCAGTGCCAGCCCGGCCAGTGTCGTGCCGGTACCCGCCGCCAACCACCAGGCGTCGTAATCGCTCCAACCGAGGCTGTCCAGTTGCGCCCGCGCCTGCTCGATCAACACGCCACAGCCCTGCGCACCGGCCAGCCCACCGCCGCCTTCGGGTATCGGATGAAAGCCAGGATACTGCTCGCGCCAAGGCAACCAGAAACCCGCTTCATGCCTCGCCCGATAACCGCCATAACCGAGCCAATGCAGTTGCATGCCAAACGCTTTGAGGTCGAGAACCGTGGGGGTGTCTTGAGGATGGCCCCGCAGCAGGCCGACCGTGGAAAAACCAAAGCGCTTGCCCGCCGCCGCCAGCGCATGCAAATGGTTGGAGTACGCACCGCCGAGACTCATCACCCCGGTGGCCCCAGCGTGTCGGGCCTGGGCCAGGTGCTCGGTGAGCTTGAACCACTTGTTGCCACTGATCAGCGGGTCGATACAGTCCAGGCGCAGCACGGCCAACTCGACTCCGCTCAGCCAGTCCAGTTGCAAAGGTTCAAGGGGCGCATGAGGAAGCCAGTCGAAAGGGCCCATCGGCAGGTATCTGAATGAAAAGGGGGCGGTAGTCTACCACCGCCCCTCTTGGCGTATTACAGCTCTGCAGCCAGGCGCGAGCCCTGGTTGATGGCGCGCTTGGCGTCCAGTTCGGCCGCCACATCGGCGCCACCGATCAGGTGCACGTTCTGGCCGGCGGCGACCAGGCCGTCGTGCAATTCGCGCAGCGGGTCCTGGCCGGCGCAGATGACGATAGTGTCTACCGCCAGGACTTGCGGCTCGCCCTCGGCGCCGATGCGGATATGCAAGCCTTCATCGTCGATCTTCAAGTACTCGACGCTGTTGAGCATCTGCACCTGCTTGTTCTTCAAACCGGTGCGGTGGATCCAGCCCGTGGTCTTGCCCAGGCCATCGCCCACCTTGGAAGCCTTGCGTTGCAGCAGGAACACTTCACGGGCCGGCGCATGGCGCTCGGGTTTGATCCCTGCCACGCCGCCACGGGCTTGCAGTTGGGTGTCGATGCCCCATTCTTTCCAGAACGCCTCGCGATCCAGGCTAGTAGATACGCCTTGGTGGACGAGAAATTCAGACACGTCAAAACCGATGCCACCGGCGCCGATCACCGCAACGCGCTTGCCCACCGACTTGCGCTCGAGGATCACGTCCAGGTAACTCAGGACCTTGGCGTTGTCGACACCGGGAATCGCCGGGGTACGCGGTGCGATGCCGGTGGCCAGGATCACTTCGTCATAACCGCCCGCTACCAGTTGCGCAACGTCGACACGGGTGTTGAGGCACAGCTCGACGTGGGTGGTCTGCAATTTGCGCTTGAAATAACGCAGGGTCTCGAAGAACTCTTCCTTGCCTGGCACGCGCTTGGCGATATTGAACTGGCCGCCGATCTCGCTGGCGGAGTCGAACAAGGTCACCTGATGCCCGCGCTCGGCGGCCACGGTAGCAGCGGCCAAACCCGCAGGGCCTGCGCCGACGACCGCGACCTTTTTGATCTGCTTGACCGGCAAGTAATTGAGCTCGGTTTCGTAGCACGCCCGCGGGTTGACCAGGCAGGTGGTGAGCTTGCCGCCAAAGGTATGGTCCAGGCATGCCTGGTTGCAGCCGATGCAGGTATTGATCTCATCGGCGCGCCCGGCGGCGGCCTTGTTGACGAACTCGGGGTCGGCGAGAAACGGCCGCGCCATCGAGACCATATCGGCGTCGCCCTCGGCCAGGATCTGCTCGGCAATTTCCGGGGTGTTGATGCGGTTGGTGGTGATCAGCGGAATCTGTACCGAACCACGCAATTTGGCCGTGACTTTACTGAACGCACCACGGGGTACCTTGGTGGCGATGGTCGGGATACGCGCTTCGTGCCAGCCGATACCGGTGTTGATGATCGTCGCACCGGCCTGTTCGATGGCCTTGGCCAACTGCACGATTTCTTCCCAGACGCTGCCGCCTTCCACCAGGTCGAGCATCGACAGGCGGAAGATGATAATGAAGTTCGGGCCTACGGCTTCGCGTACGCGGCGCACGATTTCCACCGCCAGACGCATGCGATTTTCAAAGCTGCCGCCCCAACGGTCGGTGCGATGGTTGGTATGGGCAGCGAGGAACTGGTTAATGAAGTAGCCTTCGGAGCCCATGATTTCGACGCCGTCATACTCGGCGACCTGGGCCAGCAGCGAGCAGGTGACAAAATCCTGGATCTGCTTTTCGATGCCCTCTTCATCCAGTTCCCTGGGCTTGAACGGATTGATCGGCGCCTGGATAGCGCTCGGTGCCACCTGCTTGGGGCTGTAGGCGTAACGCCCGGCGTGGAGGATCTGCATGCAGATCTTGCCACCCGCGTCGTGCACGGCTTGGGTAACGATCTTGTGCTTGCTCGCCTCTTCTTCGGTGGTCAGCTTGGCTGCACCGGCGTACACGCCGCCTTCATCATTAGGGCCAATGCCGCCAGTGACCATCAAGCCTACGCCGCCACGGGCGCGCTCGGCAAAATAGGCCGCCATACGCTCGAAACCGCCGGGCTTTTCTTCCAGGCCGGTGTGCATCGAACCCATCAGGGTACGGTTGCGCAAGGTGGTAAAACCCAGGTCCAACGGGGCCAGCAGGTGCGGGTAGGCAGCAGCGGTCATGGTACAGCTCCACAACGGATCATCACGGGACGTGGCGCACTCGAACGGCGTGCCATCGGTTTATGTCCCACAGACTAAGAGGCGGTGGACCACGGCTCAATGACTGAAACTGACAAGTTATTGATCCAAATGCACAGCGCCCCTTGGCAAGCCACGCCATGGGCCCTACCCTAGTCGCGAACCCTGCACCTGGTCTGTTGTCTGTTGCCCCATGCGTAAACTTCTAGCGTTCACCGTCATCATGGCCCTGGTTGCCTCCCTCGCCGCGTATCTGGTCTGGACCCAGGAGCGCCCTGTGGCGCATTACCTGTCCGACCTGCGCATCACCCTCGCCGTCAACGAGGGCGAACCCGCCGACCGGGGTAACCTGCTGGGTATCCAGCCGGAACTGTTCCCTGCCGATTACCAGAGCCTGGAACGCCTGCACCTGAAGCTGTCGGCCTACCTGCAAAATGCCCGGGACCTTGGGCTGATCAATGCCAAGACCGTTGTGGTGCTGCCGGAACATATCGGCACTTGGCTGATGCTCGGCGGAGAAAAGAATGAGCTGTACCAGGCCGCTCACCTCAAGGACGCCATGAACTGGCTGTCGATCAGCAACCCGCTGCAATTTGCCAAAGCCTGGATCAGCGCCACTGGCGACAACCGCATGGACGATGCGTACCTGCGCATGAAAGCCCCGGCAATGGCCCGCGACTATCAAGTGTTGTTTGGCGGCCTCGCCAAAGAATTTGGCGTGACCCTGGTGGCCGGTTCCATCGCCCTGCCCAACCCGAGCGTGATCCAGGGGCAACTGGAGATCGGCCACGGCGCGCTGTACAACGCCAGCGTGGTGTTCGCCGCCGACGGCTTGCCGCTGGGCCAGCCGCAGCGCCAGCTTTACCCGATCTACGATGAACGTGGCTTCATCGAACCTGGCGATGAGCATGTCGTCAACGTTGTCGATACCCCCGCCGGGCGCCTGGGCATTCTGGTCGGCAGCGACAGCTGGTACCCGGACAACTACCGCAAGCTCAACGAGCAAGGCGCGCAATTGATCGCGGTACCCGCTTTTGTCACCGGCCGCGATACCTGGGACCGTCCGTGGCGCGGTTTCAAGAGCGTATCTACGCCCTCAGAAGTGAGCCTCAAGCCTGAAGAAACCAGTGAGGGCGCGGCCTGGCGTCGTCTTACCTTGATCAGCCAGCCGCCTGTCAGCGAAGCCACCGCGGGCATGAGCGTCTTTCTGCGGGGGCAATTCTGGGACCTGGGCAGCGCCGGCCAGAGTTTTCTCAGCCACAATGGGCAAGTCTTCGCCGATGGCGACGCCCGTGGTGCGCGCCTGCTGAATATCTGGCTATAGCGCCTTGAAGCCGGTGCGCCTGGGGGATCTGTCGGTGGGCTTTGTGCACACCCTGGCCGACGCCATCCACAGCCACGGCCTGGACCCACAGCCCCTGCTGCTGCAATACGGCCTCGATCCAGCTCGCCTGGCTGAGGCCGGCGCACGCTTGTCGATCCCGCGCTACATGCGCCTGGGCCACGCGGCCATTCAACTGACCGGCAACCCCGGCCTGGGCCTGCGTATGGGCCAGCTCAGCCGCTTGAGCCAGGCTGGTCTTGCCGGCGTTACTGCCGCCCAAGCGCCCACCGTGCGCGAAGCAGCACGCACGCTCACACGCTTTGAAGCACTGTACGGCTCCAACTATCGCGGGCAATCAAGCTTTCATGAAGACGCCGAAGGCGCGTGGCTGAGGTTTTATTCCATCAGCCCCTACAACGCCTATAACCGCTTTGTGGTGGATTCGATCATCGCCGGCTGGCTGCAGCAATTATCTGGCCTGGCCCAACAGCCGGTGCAGGCCCAGCGGATTGAAATCGAATTCGACGCGCCGGACTACCACGACCACTACAGGGTGCTGGGAGAGGGCGTGGTCCACTTCGGCGCCGAGGTCAATCAACTGCGCCTCAGCCAACCCACCCTGGCGCTGCGCAACCCGCAGCATTGCCCAAGCACCTGGCACCTGTTGCTACAGCTGTGTGAAAGGGAACTAGAGCAGTTGACCCGCACCCGCAGCCTGCGCGAGCGCATTACCCGGTTGCTCGGGCCGATGCTCAATGGCGGCCGGGAACCCGACCTGGAGGAAGTGGCGGCACGCTTGAAGCTGCCAACCTGGACATTGCGGCGCAAACTGGCCGAGGAAGGCACGCAGTTTCGCGCGATTCTCAATGACACCCGTCGCGACCTGGCCATGACCTACATTCGCGATACGGAACTGGCGTTCGGCGAGATCGCCTACTTGCTCGGTTTTGCTTCGGCCCAAGCCTTCCAAAGGGCCTTCAGACGCTGGAACAACCAGACCCCAGGGGAATTTCGCCGCAGTCAGCGCCACTCCGCCTAAAGTCGGTGTTACAGCTCGGTGGCATCGTCGGCAGGATCCAGTGGGTCTAGCTCGAATGCCTGGTACTCCAGCAGCTCTTCCTGGTAATCGTCCATGGTGGACTCCTTTTCATGTTGAAAGCGGTTGCAGATTAATGACCTGCGAACCCAGCCTAAAGTGCCGTCATGACGAAAAAATGTCGACGTCGTGACATTCCTGCTCTCCAGGATTAAACGTAGCGGCGATCACTGGATTTAACTCAAGCGCAACCTCGGTCAAAATGTGGGAGCGGGCTTGCTCGCGAAAGCGGTGTGTCATTCAACACACTTGGCGACTGTTACACCGTATTCGCGAGCAAGCCCGCTCCCACATTAGAAGAGCATTGCGTTATTGCGCAGGCATCGGAAGCGGTGGAATCGCTTCCGTCGGCGCAGGCAAGGACGGATCAGTCGGCGCCGGTGCAACCGGAGCAGGCTCTGTCACCGGTGCAATCGGTGCAGCCTCAGGTGGCGGCGCTAGCGGCTCTGCAGCGGCAGGCGCTACAGGCACATCCTTCGGCGCCTCGACCTTCTCGGCTGCCGGAGTGGCCTTGGGCTCGGGCACGCCGAGGTCGGCCTTGGGCTGCTCGGGGATATGCTCGGCCTGCTTTACTTCCTGCGGCAGGAACACGTCCACCAACGCGAAGTAACGCTCGTAGAACTTCGGTGCAGAGACGGTCTCGCTCGCCACCTTCACCATCGAGTCGTCGGTGGAGCCAATCGGCATCGACACCGAGCCCAGCACGCCCACACCGAGGCTCGCGGAGTTGTTGACCTTCTTCAGCGCATAACGGTCCTGCAAGGCGTTGGCAAACATCGTCGAGTGATTGCTGCCCTTGCCATCAGCAGCGCACACCACATTGAAACTGATCTGCAGGTGGGTCTCGCCGGTCTGCTGGAAGCTCTTGTTGCCGGCCACCAACTTCGGATCGCTGCTGGTGATGATGTAGCCCTGGCTCAGCAGGGCACGGCGCGCAGCTTCACAGGCCGCCACATCGCTGACCGGGTAATCGCGGGAAAACGTACCGGAATCGTCGAAATTCTCATGTTCATAGATAGCGGTCTTGGGTGACGAGCAGCCCGCGGCGCCCGCCAGCACCAGCGCCAACCCGAGATTGCGCAAGTGAAATGATGTCGACATTGAAAATCCTGAAGAAAACGGTCCGGACGGTATTGTGCAACAGAACGCGACATTGAAGCGCG
Source organism: Pseudomonas sp. PA-1-6B (assembly GCF_021609545.1). Taxonomy (NCBI): domain Bacteria; kingdom Pseudomonadati; phylum Pseudomonadota; class Gammaproteobacteria; order Pseudomonadales; family Pseudomonadaceae; genus Pseudomonas; species Pseudomonas sp. PA-1-6B. Next base: position 28,086 of record NZ_WJZM01000006.1, on the reverse strand, counting down.
ATTCCTGTCGGTAAAACATCTCAAGCTCAGACAGCGGCGTCAGTAGGAAAAAGCCCGGCGCACATATGATCGATAAAAGCCCGCAGCTTGGCCGAAGCATGGCGACTGGCCGGCCACAGCAACCAGAAACTGCCGCGATGTTCGAGGTGCTCATCCAGCACCCGTCGCAAACGCCCATGCTGTACGGCCTGGCTGACCATGTAGTCCGGCAGGCACGCAATGCCCAGTCCTTCTTGCACCACATGATTGAGGGACTCGATGGTGGTGCTGACCAGCGGTGCACGCAGGTTCAGTTCTGCCGCCCCCGGGACATGACGCAGCGGCCAGGGCTCCAGCTTGCCGGTGGCGCAGAATTTGTGCCGCAGGCAGGCGTGATGATTCAGGTCCTGTGGCCGATGGGGGGTGCCGTGCTGGTCGAAGTAGCCGGGCGTACCGACGAGGACCAACTGGTAATGCCCTAGATGGCGCACCATCAAGCGCGAATCTTCTGGCTTGCCGGTGCGAATCACGGCGTCGAAGCCCTCCTCTATCACGTCCACCATGCGATCGGAAAAATCCACATCCAACTCGATGTCCGGGTAGGCACGCATAAAATCGCTGATCACCGGCATCAACAAACCACGCACTTGGGGCACACTGATCCGCAGCTTGCCGCGAGGCTTGGCAGTGACCTCAGTCAATTCCTGTTCGGCCGCTTCCAGCTCCGCCAGGATGCGCCGCGAACGTTCCAGGAACAGCGCGCCCTCGCTGGTCAGAGTGATGCTGCGGGTGCTGCGATGAAACAACCTGACGCCCAGGCGCTCTTCCATTCGCGCAATGCTTTTACCCACCGCCGACGATGACACGCCCAGTGCACGGCCCGCAGCGGTGAAGCTAAGCGTTTGCGCGACCTGCACAAAAACCGAGAGGCTGCCCAGATTGTCCATGGTGATGCCTTTGCCGATTGCGGACATAAACGTCCGATAAGTTCGGAACCTTAGCCTGTTTTTCCGCGCCTCGCAGCCCCCTACCCTGGCTCCTTGACCCTTTCAAGGAGAGCCCCGATGAACGACAGCCCCCAATTGATTGATACAGCCCCCCACGCTGAACCCCTGCCACTGGCCGGTCTGCTGGCGTTGGCCTGCGCCGGCTTTATCACCATCCTCACCGAGGCAATGCCCGCCGGCTTGTTACCGCAAATCGGTGCTGGGCTTGGGGTCTCCCAGGCCCTGGTCGGGCAACTGGTGACGCTCTATGCGCTCGGCTCATTGCTCGCCGCTATTCCGCTGACATTGCTGACCCGGGGTTGGCGCCGGCGGCCGTTGCTGTTGATCGCCATCGGCGGCTTTGCATTGGTTAACAGTGTCACCGCCTTCTCCAGCCACTATGGCTTGACCTTGGCTGCACGATTTTTCGCCGGTGTGTTCGCGGGCTTGCTGTGGGCCTTGCTGGCGGGTTACGCCAGTCGTATGGTCGCACCTCATCTGCAGGGCCGGGCGATTGCCGTGGCCATGCTGGGTGCGCCGCTGGCCTTGTCCCTCGGCGTGCCCGCCGGCACCCTGCTGGGTACGCTGGTCGGATGGCGCGCCAGTTTTGCCATCATGACTGGCCTGACCCTGTTACTGCTGGTATGGGCGCGTTGGCAACTGCCGGATTTTGCCGGTGAACCGCCAAGCAAACGCCTCGGCTTACGTCAGGTACTGGCGTTGCCAGGCATCCGGCCGGTGCTCTGGGTGACCTTTACCTACGTGCTCGCGCACAACATTCTCTATACCTATATCGCCCCTTTGCTGGTGCCCGCCGGTATCGGCCGCGAGATTGATCGCGTGCTGCTGGTGTTCGGCCTGATGGCCGTGCTGAGCATTTGGCTGGTAGGCATCTGGATTGATCACCACCTGAGGCTGCTGACCCTCATCAGTTGCGCGATGTTCGCCGTTGCGGCCCTGCTGCTCGGATTATGGTTCAACTGCGTAGTCGCCATTTACGCCAGCGTGGCGTTGTGGGGGCTCGCCTTCGGTGGCCTCCCCGCACTCTTGCAAACCGCGCTGGCCAAGTCGGCTGGCAACTCGGCCGATGCCGCCCAATCGATGTTGGTCACGGTATGGAACCTGGGCATCGCCGGAGGTGGATTAGTGGGCGGGCTCTTGCTCGAACGTTGGGGCGTCGTGGCATTTCCATGGGCCGTTCTAGGATTGATTGTGTTGGCGCTGGGCGCAATCCGGGGTAAAGCGCTGCCCGCGCGATGACAAGTTTGTTTACAACTTATTCCTCACCTTCCTATCATCGCCTCTGGGTGCGTTGCTGCATAAAGCACGGCGCAGGTTAAAAGCCAAGCATTGGTCGGGCCGCCAATGGAGATTTGTCGTGCCTGATAAACACCCCGCCATCCCCCGCCCCCAGCGTTTGACTGAGGGCGCGCTGTCTGCCCTTGAGCGCTTTTCACACATCGAAGCCGTCAGCGGGATCGTGCTGCTGCTGGCCGCCATCGTCGCGCTGGTGTGGGCCAACAGCCCCGCCGCCGCGACCTACGAGCATTTCTGGAACACGCCCGTCACCCTCGGGCTGGGCGATTACAGCGTGTCGCGCTCACTGCATTTTCTGGTGAATGACGGGCTGATGACCATTTTCTTTCTGGTGGTCGGTGCCGAGATCCGCCAGGAAATCAAAGACGGCGCCCTCGCCAACCTGAAGCTGGCCACACTGCCGTTGGGCGCGGCGTTGGGCGGTGTGCTGATGCCCGCACTCATCTACACCCTGCTCAACCACGGCACCGCCGCCGCGAGTGGCTGGGCGGTCCCCACCGCGACCGACATCGCCTTTGCCGTGGGCGTGCTCGCGCTGCTGGGCAAATCGATTCCCAGTGGCGTACGCGTCCTGCTGCTGGCCTTGGCGATCATCGATGACATCGTGGCGATCCTGATCATCGCGATCTTTTTCACCGCCAGCCTCGACTACATGGGCTTGGTGATTGCTGCCGGCGGGCTGGCCCTGGTGTTGGTGTTCCAGCGCATGGGCATCAGCAAGGCGGTGATCTATCTGCTGCCAGGCGCTATCGTGTGGTTTGGCCTGCTCAAGACCGGCGTGCACCCAACGCTCGCCGGGGTGATCCTTGGCTTGATGACCCCCGTCAATTCCAAGCCCACCCGGGAACGCCCGCTGGAAACCATCGAACGCACCTTCAACGAGCTGATGGACCGGTTCTCGCAGCCAGCCGAAGGGGCCCAGCCAGTCGCCACGCCCCTCAAGCAATTGCGCGAAGCTCAAAGGGAAATACTGCCGCCGGTGCAGCGTGTTCAATCGGCGCTGCACCCCTGGGTCGCATTCGGCGTGATGCCGCTGTTTGCATTGGCCAACGCCGGTGTGAGCCTGGACGGTTTCAATCTGGATGACCCGCTGGCCCACGGTGTGTTCATGGGTGTCATCTTCGCCCTGGTGCTCGGCAAGCCTCTGGGCGTGATGCTGGCAAGCCTGGCGCTGGTCAAGCTCAACATCTGCAAGCTGCCGGACGGTGTGACCTGGACAGGCGTTGGCCTGGTCGGCCTGCTGGCGGGGATCGGTTTCACCATGTCGATCTTTATCTCGTCCCTGGCATTTTCCGACCCGGCCCTGCTGTCGGCTGCGAAGCTGAGCGTATTGGCGGCTTCAACCCTGGCGGCGGTGATCGGGTTGACGTGGGGCAAGCTCAAGTTTGCAGCTAAGAACGCCTGAAGCGCATTCAGCTCTCACTTTATCAAGGGCAAAAAAAGACCCCGGCCTTTTCAGGTCGGGGTCTTTTTATTCAGGCCGGCATCAGTACTTCTTGATGTCTGCCTGGGTTTCCAGCTGCTTGCGGTAGGCCGCAAAGTCCTGCTGGCCAATACGGGAAGCGAGGAAGCGGCGGTATTGCGCCTTTTCTTCGTCCGTAGGAGCCGCCGCTTCGTTCACGCCGTTCAAGCGCACGATCACCAGGCTGCCATCGCGCAGGGTCACGGTGGTGAAGGTCGGCTTGTCCTTGGCCGCAGGCTTGGGCATGCGGAACAAGGCTTGCAGCACGGCCGGGTCGATGGAGTCCTGACCACGGGTAGCTGCCTCAGTCACCTTCCAGGCCTGGCCGTCAACCGGCTGGTCCAGCGCGGTCTTGCCATCACGCAGGCTGGCGATCAACTCGTCGGCATGGGCTTTGGCGGCAGCGCTCGCGCGCTCCTTGGTCATCTGGGTGCGAATGGCCGCAGCGACGTTCTCCAGCGGCAACTGGGCCGGCTTGAGATGCTCTTTGGCACGCAGCACGATGATGGTTTCCGGGTCCAGCTCGATAGCGCTGCTGTTGGCACCTTCATCCAGCACTTCCGGGCTGAAGGCTGCAGTGACCACGGCACGGTTGGCCGCAACACCTTCGCCACCTTCACGGCCAAACGGCGCGGAAGTGTGGACGGTCAGCTTCAGGTCAGACGCCGGCTGGGCCAGGTCAGAGGCTTCGAATGCCGCATCTTCCAATTGCTTGGTCGCTTCGACAAAACGCTGTTCAACCTGCTGTGCCTTGAGCTCGCGGGTCAGCTTGTCTTTCAGGCTGGCGAACGATGGTACCTCAGGCGCTTCAACGCCCAGCAACTTGATCAGATGCCAACCGAAGGTAGTGCGCACTGGCGCCGACACCTGGTCTTGCTTCAAGCCGTACAGCGCGGTTTCGAAGTCCGGGTCATAAACGCCAGGGCCGGCAAAGCCGAGGTCACCGCCATTGTTGGCCGAACCCGGGTCCTGGGAGAACTCCTTGGCCAGGGCTTCGAACTTCTCACCCTTGGTCAGGCGCGCCTGGATGTCTTCGATCTTGGCCTTGGCTTGCGCCTCGGTGACCTTGTCGTTGACTTCAATCAGGATATGCGCGGCACGACGCTGTTCAGCGAGGTTGGCGGTTTCCTTCTCGTAGGCAGCCTGCAGCTCATCGTCCTTGACGCTGACCTGGTCGAAGAAGGAAGACTTCTTCAACTCCAGATAGTCGATGACCACCTGGTCCGGGGTCATGAACTCTTTGGCGTGCTGGTCGTAGTAGGCCTTGACCTCGTCGTCGGTGAGTTTCACCGCCGCAGGGTCAGCCTTGATGTTGACGGTAGCGAAGTCGCGGGTCTGTTTTTCCAGACGGGCAAATGCCAGCACCTCGGCGTCGGTCACAAAACCGCTGCCGGCGATGCCTGCGCGAACCTGGCCGATCAGCATTTCCTGGGTCAGCATCTGACGGAATTGCATGCGGCTATAGCCCAGCTGACGGATCACCTGGTCAAAGCGCTCGGCGTTGAACTTGCCGTCCACCTGGAATTCCGGCGTCTGCAGGATCACCTGGTCCAGCGCCGCTTCCGAGAAGCCGAACTTGGAATCGGCAGCACCTTGCAGCAGCAGCTTGCGGTCGATCAGGCCCTTGAGGGCAGCATCGCGCAGCAGTTTTTCGTCCAGCAGGGAAGCATCGAAATCCTTGCCCAACTGTTGCATCAGCTGGCGCCGTTGCATATCGACGGCCTGGCTCAGTTCGGTCTGGGTGATTTCTTCACCATTGACCTTGGCCACGTCCTGCTTGTTATTACCCGAAGCCTGGAAAATGGCTTCGATACCGGTGAACGCCATCAAAGCGACGATGATCCCGATAATGGTCTTGGCAATCCAGCCTTGTGAATTGTCCCTGATATTTTGCAGCATGCGTCCCCCAGAAACGGTTGAACTTCAAAAATTAGGCAACCGTGGAGCGTGGGTAGAGTCCGGATAGAAGAAAGGCGCATCCGAGGATGCGCCTTCTCGTAACTGGCGGAGCGGACGGGGGTTCGAATCTGCACCCCCGGCGTGGCGACCCGATACGTGGGTCAGCTACCGCTCCGCTGCCAGGTCAGACCTGCGTCCGACCCGGGTAAGCAAAGGCTTGAACGAAGCTTAGTTAACGGCTTCTTTCAGGGCTTTACCGGCTTTGAAACCTGGTTTTTTGGCAGCAGCGATTTGCAGTGCTTTGCCGGTCTGTGGGTTACGGCCAGTGCGAGCTGGGCGGTCAGTCACAGAGAAAGTACCGAAGCCTACCAGTACCACGGAGTCGCCGGCCTTCAGAGCGCCAGTGACGGATTCGATTACTGCGTCCAGCGCACGGCCAGCAGCAGCTTTCGGGATATCAGCGGATGCAGCGATAGCATCAATCAGTTCCGACTTGTTCACTCTAAGTCCCCTTATATATCTATTGAGTATGATTCTAAGTTTTTTGGTAAAAAGCAAAACCAGTGCTGAATGGCCTACAGACACTTAAGAGCCGCTTTATAACAAGGGCTCTAAAAAGCTGTCAAGGAAGCCCCCCAGGCTCCAACACATTAATGCGTGCTAATTCTTTCCTTGGAATCGGACTCGCGTTTTTCGTCCTTCGCGACTATCTCCGGGACCACATCCGGCAAGGGCTCCGGCGCGTATTGCAGCGCAATTTGCAGGACCTCGTCAATCCATTTAACCGGTTTAATCTGAAGATCCTGCTTGATATTGTCAGGAATTTCCTTCAAGTCGCGAACATTCTCTTCAGGAATGATCACGGTCTTGATTCCACCCCGGTGCGCAGCGAGTAATTTCTCTTTCAGACCACCGATCGCCAATACCTGACCACGCAGGGTAATTTCCCCGGTCATCGCCACATCGGCACGCACAGGAATGCCGGTCAACGCTGATACCAGCGCCGTGCACATGCCTACGCCAGCGCTAGGGCCGTCTTTGGGGGTCGCCCCTTCCGGCATGTGGATATGGGTGTCGTGCTTCTCGTGGAAGTCCAGCGGGATGCCCAGGCTGCGGGCGCGGCTGCGCACCACGGTCTGCGCGGCGGTAATGGATTCGACCATCACGTCCCCCAGGGAGCCGGTCTTGATCAATTGGCCTTTGCCCGGAATCACCGCAGCTTCGATGGTGAGCAATTCGCCACCTACCTGGGTCCACGCCAAACCAGTCACCTGGCCGACCTGATCCTGTTGCTCGGCCAGGCCGTAGCGGAATTTCTTCACGCCCAGGAAGTGTTCCAGGGAATCGGCAACTACCTTCACAGAGAAGCGTTTTTCCAGCGCGTGCTCCTTCACCGCCTTGCGGCAGATCTTCGCGATCTGGCGCTCAAGGCCCCGTACACCGGCCTCGCGGGTGTAGTAGCGCACGATGTCACGGATCGCCTCGACCTCGAATTCGATCTCGCCCTTCTTCAGGCCGTTGGCCGAAATCTGCTTGGGCGCCAGGTACTTGACGGCGATGTTGATCTTCTCGTCTTCGGTGTAGCCCGGCAGACGAATTACCTCCATCCGATCCAGCAAGGCTGGCGGAATGTTCATGGAGTTGGAGGTGCACAAGAACATTACGTCAGACAAGTCGTAGTCGACTTCCAGGTAATGGTCGTTGAAATTATGGTTCTGCTCGGGATCAAGCACTTCGAGCAAGGCCGACGCCGGGTCGCCACGCATGTCGCTGCCCATTTTGTCGATTTCATCGAGCAGGAACAGCGGGTTGCGTACACCCACTTTTGTCATCTTTTGAATCAATCTTCCTGGCATCGAACCGATGTAGGTACGGCGATGACCACGGATTTCCGCTTCGTCACGCACGCCACCCAAGGCCATGCGCACGAACTTGCGGTTAGTCGCGCTGGCAATCGATTCCGCCAGGGATGTTTTACCCACACCTGGAGGCCCGACCAGGCACAGCACAGGACCGCGGATTTTTTTCACACGCTTTTGCACGGCGAGGTACTCAAGGATGCGCTCCTTGACCTCTTCCAGGCCGTAATGGTCAGCGTCGAGGATCTCTTCAGCACGGGCCAGGTCCAGGCGCACCTTGGTCTGGGCTTTCCACGGCACTTGCACCAACCAGTCGATATACGAGCGCACCACGGTGGCTTCGGCCGACATCGGCGACATCTGCTTGAGTTTGTTCAGCTCCGCGGTGGCCTTGGTCAGGGCGTCTTTGGGCAGGCCAGCGGCATCGATACGCTTCTTCAGCTCTTCGATTTCGTTGTGGCCTTCCTCGCCGTCACCGAGTTCTTTCTGAATGGCCTTCATCTGCTCATTCAGATAGTACTCGCGCTGGCTACGCTCCATCTGCTTCTTCACACGGCCACGGATGCGTTTCTCAACCTGTAGCAGGTCGATTTCGCCATCCAGCAACGCCAGCACGTGTTCGACACGGGCCGACAGGTCGATGATTTCGAGGATGTCTTGCTTCTGCTCGATCTTCAGCGCCATGTGGGCAGCCATGGTGTCGACCAGGCGGCTTGGCTCATCAATACTGTTGAGGGACGACAGGACTTCAGCCGGAACTTTCTTGCCCAACTGCACATACTGCTCGAACTGCGAGAGCAGGCTGCGCACGAACACCTCGGACTCACGCTCCGGGGCTTCGACTTCGTCGATCAGCGCCACTTCTGCACGCAGGTGGCCATCCACCTCCATGAAACGCTCTACGGCGCCGCGCTGCTCACCTTCGACCAACACCTTGACGGTGCCATCGGGCAGTTTGAGCAATTGCAGGACAGTGGCAATGGTGCCGACGCGATACAGGGCATCTTCACCCGGATCGTCATCAGCAGGATTCTTCTGGGCCAACAGCAGGATTTGCTTGTCGCCCGTCATCGCGGCCTCGAGGGCTTCGATAGACTTCTCGCGCCCCACGAACAGCGGGATAACCATGTGCGGATAGACGACGACATCACGCAACGGCAGGAGAGGCAATTCGATGGTTGTCTTCATGATTTCGCCTCTATGACAGTTCAAAAATAAGCTTGAAACCAAGATGGGGGTTACATGCAAAAAAAACAAGCTCAATGCCAGTAGTTAAACGCATGAATACACGCGAATTTAACCACCGCTCCGAGAAAAGCCCCCAAAAAACAAGGGGCCCCTAGAGGCCCCTTGCTTGTACCGCAACTGCTGAACGCTTACGCGTCGGGTGCAGCCTTGGCAGCCGGCTCACTGTTTTCGTAGATATACAGTGGCTTGGATTTGCCTTCGATCACGCTTTCGTCGATCACCACTTTACTCACCTCGGACTGCGAGGGGATTTCGTACATGGTGTCGAGCAACACGCCTTCGAGAATAGAACGCAGGCCACGTGCACCGGTCTTGCGCTCCAGTGCCCGCTTGGCCACCGATTTCAGCGCGTCAGTACGGAACTCGAGGTCTACACCTTCCATCTCGAACAATTTGCCGTATTGCTTGGTCAGGGCGTTTTTCGGCTCGGTGAGGATCTGGATCAAAGCCGCCTCATCCAACTCGTCCAACGTCGCCAGGACCGGCAGACGGCCAACGAATTCCGGGATCAGACCGAACTTGACCAGATCGTCAGGCTCGACTTCACGCAGGGACTCCCCAACCTTCTTGCCTTCTTCCTTGCTACGCACTTCCGCACTGAAACCAATGCCGCCACGGGTGGAACGCTGCTGAATCACCTTCTCCAGACCGGAGAACGCACCGCCACAAATGAACAGGATGTTGCGCGTATCAACCTGAAGGAATTCCTGCTGCGGGTGCTTGCGGCCGCCTTGTGGCGGAACGGAAGCAACCGTGCCTTCGATCAGTTTCAACAGGGCCTGCTGCACGCCTTCACCGGAAACGTCCCGGGTGATCGACGGGTTGTCCGACTTGCGCGAGATCTTGTCGATCTCGTCGATGTAGACAATACCCATCTGGGCCTTCTCTACGTCGTAGTCGCACTTCTGCAGCAGTTTCTGAATGATGTTCTCGACATCTTCACCCACGTAGCCAGCCTCGGTGAGGGTGGTGGCGTCGGCGATGGTGAACGGAACGTTCAGCAGGCGAGCGAGGGTTTCTGCAAGCAGGGTTTTACCCGAGCCTGTAGGACCGATCAGCAAGATGTTGCTCTTGCCAAGTTCAACCTCGTCACCTTTCTTGTCACGCTGGTTCAAGCGCTTGTAGTGGTTGTACACCGCTACGGCCAGAACCTTCTTTGCACGCTCTTGACCAATGACGTACTGGTCAAGGATGCCGCTGATTTCTTTAGGCGAAGGTAATTTATGCGCACTGCTCTCGGCCTGGGCTTCCTGCACCTCCTCGCGGATGATGTCATTGCACAGGTCGACGCATTCGTCGCAGATAAACACCGAGGGGCCGGCAATCAATTTGCGCACTTCATGCTGGCTTTTGCCACAGAAGGAGCAATAGAGCAGCTTGCCGTTGTCCTCGCCGTTGCGGGTGTCAGTCATTCGTTCGATCCAAATCCGATAGGCTTGCAACACAAGATGAAGGCTTATGCGGGCTTTTTCAAGCCCGCCAGTGGTCGGACATGCCGACCAGCCCTATTTTGAGCGGCTTATATTAAGCGGGGCGCTTGTCGATCACTGCGTCGATCAACCCGTATTCCTTGGCAGCTTCAGCGCTCATGAAATTGTCACGGTTGGTATCGCGCTCGATTTCTTCCAGGGTGCGCCCGCTGTGCTTGGCCATCAGCGTGTTGAGACGCTCACGAATGAAGAGGATTTCCTTGGCGTGGATTTCGATGTCCGACGCCTGGCCCTGGAAACCGCCCAGTGGCTGGTGAATCATCACACGCGAGTTCGGCAGGCAGAAACGCTTGCCTTCGGCACCCGCGGTCAGCAGGAAGGCGCCCATGCTGCACGCCTGGCCAATACAGGTGGTCGACACGTTTGGCTTGATGAACTGCATGGTGTCGTAGATCGACATGCCCGCAGTCACCGAACCGCCCGGTGAGTTGATGTAGAGATGGATGTCCTTGTCCGGGTTTTCCGCTTCAAGGAACAGCAATTGCGCACAAATCAGGTTGGCCATGTAGTCCTCTACCGGGCCAACCAGAAAGATCACTCGCTCCTTGAGCAGGCGCGAGTAGATGTCGTAGGCGCGTTCGCCACGAGCGGACTGCTCGACAACCATCGGGACCAGGCCGCCTGCGGCCTGGATATCAGAGTTCTGCTGAATATAGGAATTACGGAACATGCTCTGCAGTTACTCCCAAATAGTCATGTCTTGAAAACGCATAAGCCAGCGCGAGGCTGGCTTATGGTTGAATTTCCAACGAGTTGGACAATCAGTCGGCTTGTGCTGCTTCCGCCGGTTTGACTGCTTCTTCGTAAGAGACCGCTTTATCGGTCACCTTAGCCTTCTGCAGAACAGTATCCACAACTTGTTCTTCCAGCACAACCGAACGTACTTCGTTCATCTGCTGCTCGTTCTTGTAGTACCAAGCCACGACCTGCTCAGGCTCCTGGTAGGCCGAAGCCATTTCCTGGATCATTTCGCGAACGCGGTCTTCGTCTGGCTTGAGGTCGAACTGCTTGACCACTTCGGCCACGATCAGGCCCAGCACAACGCGGCGCTTGGCTTGCTCTTCGAACAGCTCGGCCGGCAGTTGGTCAGGCTTGATGTTGCCACCAAACTGCTGAACCGCTTGAACGCGCAGGCGATCCACTTCGTTGGACAGCAGAGCCTTAGGCACTTCGATCGGGTTGGCGGCCAGCAGACCGTCCATGACCTGGTTCTTGACCTTGGACTTGATAGCCTGGCGCAGCTCACGCTCCATGTTCTTGCGAACTTCGGTGCGGAAGCCTTCGATGCCGGTTTCCTTGATGCCGAACTGGGCGAAGAACTCTTCGTTCAGCTCTGGCAGCTTAGGCTCGGAAACGCTGTTGACGGTAACGGTGAACTCGGCGGCTTTGCCAGCCAGGTCCAGGTTCTGGTAGTCAGCAGGGAAAGTCAGGTTCAGAACGCGCTCTTCGCCGGCTTTGGCGCCAACCAGGCCGTCTTCGAAACCAGGGATCATGCGGTTGGAACCCAGCACCAGCTGAGTGCCCTTGGAGGAGCCGCCAGCGAAGACTTCGCCGTCAACCTTGCCAACGAAATCGATGTTCAGTTGGTCTTCGTTCTGGGCGGCACGGTCGGCCACTTCGAAACGAGTGTTCTGCTTGCGCAGGATTTCCAGCATGTTGTCCAGGTCCGAATCAGCCACTTCGGCGCTCAGACGCTCGATTTCGATACCGTCGAAACCGGCCACTTCAAATTCCGGGAACACTTCGAATACGGCAACGTATTCCAGGTCCTTGCCCGCTTCCAGGGACTTGGGCTCGATCGAAGGCGAGCCAGCCGGGTTCAGCTTCTGCTCGACAACGGCTTCGTAGAAGGAAGCCTGGATCACGTCACCTACAGCTTCCTGGCGCGCATCGGCACCAAAACGACGCTTGATTTCGCTCATAGGCACTTTGCCTGGACGGAAACCAGCGATCTTGGCCTTTTGGGCAGTCTGCTGCAGACGCTTGTTGACCGCAGTCTCGATACGCTCTGCCGGCACGGTGATGCTCAGGCGGCGCTCGAGAGCAGTAGTATTTTCAACAGAAACTTGCATGGATATTCCTCGTTGCACAGACATTAGCCGGCCATTTCCGACCCCAATCAAGGGCATGCATTCTAGTGGGTCAAACTCAAGAAGTCACCCTACTGAAAACACCGCGAAAAATAGCCGGCAATTTATCGGTACGAAAGCACTGAAGTACCTCGCCCGGTGACAAATACAGCCAAATTGCGCCAGGGCTCTGCGCCGCCCCTCTCTATATATAGAAGGAACAACCATTCATCTCCCTGGCGGCCCGCCCTGCGAACAAGGCGAGCAAGCAACGCGGCATCATCGAGATACACAAATACGACGACACGCCCTGCCGGGGCAGCCCAGCACCTGCAACCACCCAATCTCAAACCGCCAAAACCAAAAAAGGCGCCAGACTGTTAAATCTGGCGCCTTTCGAATATGGGGTGGACGAAGGGGATCGAACCCTCGACAACGGGAGTCACAATCCCGTGCTCTACCAACTGAGCTACGCCCACCATATTGCGTTAACAAAGAAACCAAACCACTTCTTTGTTGAGCCCTGCCCCGCCTGACGACCGGGAAAAGCTTTAATTGGTGCGGATGAAGAGACTCGAACTCTTACGCCTCGCGGCGCTGGAACCTAAATCCAGTGTGTCTACCAATTCCACCACATCCGCGCTTGAAGCTCTTAAAGCAAAGGCGCCAGACTGTTAAATCTGGCGCCTTTCAGAATATGGGGTGGACGAAGGGGATCGAACCCTCGACAACGGGAGTCACAATCCCGTGCTCTACCAACTGAGCTACGCCCACCATATAGCGCTACTTGTGCCAAAGCTGCCTAATGGCGCACCCGGCAGGACTCGAACCTGCGACCATCCGCTTAGAAGGCGGATGCTCTATCCAGCTGAGCTACGGGCGCCTTATTAATCTGTACTCTTGGAGGATTACAAACTAAGTGCTTCCAGCCTTGCAGTACAACTATTCTGCTCGACCTTCTTAACCAGTGCTAGGCTGTGCCCGACAAGTGCGACGAATAGTATAGATGCCCTGGAAACCCGTCAAATCTTTTTTGAAAAAAACTGATTTTATTTAAGGGGTTAGGGCAATTTGCAGACCAAGCGCCTTTGCCCTCGCGCCTTGGCATGCGAGAATGCGCGCACTTTTCTTCCCCCTCTCGATGGTTAATCACGCGTAATGACTGCACAACTTATCGACGGCAAATCAATCGCCGCCAGCCTGCGCCAGCAGATCGCCAAACGAGTCACCGAGCGCAGCCAGCAAGGCCTGCGCACGCCTGGCCTCGCGGTGATCCTGGTCGGCAGCGATCCTGCCTCTCAGGTTTATGTCTCGCACAAGCGTAAAGACTGTGAAGAGGTCGGCTTTATTTCCAAGGCCTACGACTTGCCTTCGGACACCACTCAACAGGCCCTGACCGACCTGATTGACAGCCTCAACGATGACCCGGGCATGGACGGCATCCTGCTGCAGCTGCCGCTGCCTGAGCACCTGGACGCCTCCAAGCTGCTGGAGCGCATCCGCCCGGACAAGGACGTCGACGGTTTCCACCCTTATAACGTCGGCCGCCTGGCTCAACGCATTCCCCTGCTGCGTCCATGCACGCCTAAAGGCATCATGACGCTGCTGGAAAGCACCGGTGTCGACCTGTACGGCCTTGACGCTGTGGTGGTGGGCGCATCGAACATCGTCGGTCGCCCGATGGCCATGGAGCTGCTGCTGGCCGGCTGCACCGTGACCGTCACCCATCGCTTCACCAGGGACCTCGCCGGCCACGTCGGCCGCGCTGACCTGGTGGTAGTCGCCGCCGGCAAGCCGGGCCTGGTCAAGGGTGAGTGGATTAAGGAAGGTGCCATCGTCATTGACGTGGGTATCAACCGCCAGGAAGACGGCAAGTTGGTGGGCGACGTGGTGTATGAAACCGCCCTGCCCCGAGCAGGCTGGATCACGCCGGTCCCTGGCGGTGTCGGGCCGATGACCCGGGCCTGCTTGCTGGAAAACACCTTATATGCAGCGGAAACGCTGCACGGTTAATAACCAGAGGTGATGAAAAAGCCCTGCCTTAGCGCAGGGCTTTTTATTACCCGTAAAAAAACCGTTTTTTCTTAGTTTTTAGGCACTTTCGTCTGGTTCTAGAAGAACATTCGACAGTTCTTCATCCATACTCCTAAAATGTAACGTCATTTGTCTTAAGACCCGTTCTACAACGGCATTTCCTTACTTTTTAGCGAGTTCATCCGCGTGAAAATTCGTCTTTCTATTGTCAGCCTGTTTTTTGCGTTAACAGGCACCTTCGCCCACGCCGCCGAATCCACCCTGGCCCCGCGTGACGCCTCCAAGCTGCAGATCGCCTCCGGCAGTGCCATGCTGGTCGACTTGCAGACCAATAAAGTCATTTATTCCAGCAACCCTGACGTGGTGGTACCTATCGCCTCGGTGAGCAAGCTGATGACTGGCCTGATCGTCCTCGAAGCCAAGCAGAATATGGACGAGTACATCGACATCAACATCACCGACACGCCCGAGATGAAAGGCGTGTTCTCCCGGGTGAAGATCGGCAGCCAGATGCCACGTAAGGAAATGCTGCTGATCGCGCTGATGTCTTCGGAAAACCGCGCCGCCGCCAGCCTCGCCCACCACTATCCAGGTGGTTATGCGGCCTTCATTGCCGCGATGAACGCCAAGGCCAAATCCCTGGGCATGACCAGCACCCACTACGTGGAGCCCACCGGCCTGTCGATCCATAACGTGTCGACCGCCCGCGACCTGAGCAAGCTGCTGGCCTATGCGCGCAAGTTTCCGATGCTGAGCCAGTTGAGCACCACCAAGGAAAAGACCGTGTCGTTCCGCAAGCCTAATTACACCTTGGGCTTCTCCAACACCGACCATCTGATCAACCGCGCCAACTGGGATATCAAGCTGACCAAGACCGGCTTCACCAACCAGGCCGGCCATTGCCTGGTGTTGGTGACGAGCATGGGCAATCGCCCGGTGTCGCTGGTGATCCTGGATGCCTTTGGCAAGTTCACCCATTTTGCCGATGCCAGCCGTATTCGTAGCTGGGTCGAGACCGGCAAAGGCGGCGCAGTGCCGGATGTAGCGCTGCGTTACAAGGCCGATAAAAACCTCAAGAACCGAGCGACCGCTACGGAAGTACGTCGATAAGCAACGATTTTAGTGTGGGGGCGAGCAAGCCCGCTTCCACATTATTTGAGCTTCACTTCTTCTCTGCCAACACCTTGAGCGCTTGGGCCGCCGCTTGCTCCTGCCCCGCCTGCGCCGTGGCATTGGCCGCATCGCGCCAGCGCTGCACGTCCACATTGGCCGGCAGTTGGCTCGGGCGCTGGGTCAGAATGGCCCAATGGCCCGCGCTCGCCCACGCCGACTCGAAGTCGCTGAAGCTCATGATCAGCCGGCGCTCGTTGCCAGAGCGCAACAGCACCGTACTCTTCTGTTGGTTGAACCCCACCACCACGACATAGCGCGCCCCGGACCAATAACTGGCGTTGATCCGCGCCATCACCGGGTAACCCGCCGCCACCTGCGCCAGCACGGCGGTCAGCTTGGCCTCCAGTGGATACACCATCAGCCCGTATTCACGTGCCAACACTTGCATGTTGCGCTCAAGGTCCGCCTCGGCGCCGGGCAAGTGCAGCGGTTTATCAAGCAAACCCGGTGTCATGACAATGCCTTGTTGCGACAGCATGCTGGCAAGTGCCGTAGGACCGCTCTGATAAGCCTCGCTGCGAAAGGTCGGCACGCCAGTGAGTTCAACGCGCTCCGGCAAGCCTGGCAGTTTCGATGGTGTGCTGCTGGCACAGGCCGCCAGCCCAAGGGCAGCGGCGAGCAGCAATGAGGTTTTAAGGTTCGACCGTAAGCGCAATTTTTTCACTCTCTTGATCAACTGCCGGTAAAGGCCTCCGATCATAGGGCGCCCCGCCCCGCCGGTATAGCCCACTGGCTCAGTAAAGCGGCGCTGATAGAGCAAAGAAGTTGGACCGACTCGACCATTGGTCAATAGCAGGCAACCGCCAGCTGACTAGACTGTCCATTGAGAAGACTGTGTGTGCCCCAAGTGGGCGAAAGGAGGCCCGAATGAGCCTTGCGACAACGATTTTCCTGTTGATCTGTGGTTGGCTGGCCGTCGCCGCCGCCATGCTGTGGGGAGTCATGCGCGTGACGCGCCGGCATCATCACCCCCACGTCAAACCTGCTGCACCCGCAGAACCGCACAAGGCGACGGCGCATCACGCCTAGCCAGGCATGCAATTGAAGTCCTGGGTCGCGGCAATTTCCTTGCCGTGGCCGTCCTCAAGGGACGCGCGCACCGTGGTGCCCAGGCTCGACTCCACCAGGGTGTAGTGCTCACCTGCCTTGAAATGCTTGTACTCGATGCGGCCCTGGCAGTCCTGCTGGTTGTCATCACCCGGCTCGTCTTCAAATAAAGTCACGTCCAGGCGATGGTCCCCCGGGGTCACCTCAAAATAGCGCCCATCGTCCACCCGCTTGCCATCGACACGCTCGGCCATCAGGTCATTCGGCGCTTCTTCCTGCAAGCCGATCCAGGCTTCGCTGGGGTCCGCCTTGGGGATCGGGCCGGCGCAGGCCGACAGTAAACAGACAAAGCCAAGGACGGGAACTAACAACAGTGGTTTGAGTGACATGACAGGGCTCCAAAGGGCATGAATGAAAAGCTCGTATCCGATGGCTGACAAGCTTGATGAGCCGCCCTTCCTGGAACAAATGAATCCCTATGAAAGTATCTTCAGCCCTTGACTAAAACTTCCTTCACCTGGCTGAAAGGTGCGTGTTAGGTGGGTCGGTCAAGACTGCCGGGGTTTGCAATCCTGCTCTTCTCGGAGACTCACGCATGCTCGGGCTGGTAAAGACCGCACTGCACAAGCCGTACACCTTCATCGTGCTGGCTATATTCATCTGCATCATCGGGCCGATGGCGGCCCTGCGTACGCCCACGGATGTTTTTCCCGATATCGGCATTCCGGTGGTCGCCGTGGTGTGGCAGTACAACGGCCTGTCTCCGGACGCCATGGCCGGCCGGGTGATCTACACCTACGAACGCTCCCTGAGCACCACCGTCAACGACATCGAACATATCGAGTCGCAATCGTTGCCCGGCATGGGCATCGTCAAGATCTTCTTCCAGCCTGGCGTCGATATCCGTACCGCCAATGCCCAGGTCACGGCGGTGTCACAAACCGTGCTCAAGCAAATGCCACCGGGCATCACCCCGCCGCTGATCCTCAACTACAGCGCCTCCACGGTGCCGATCCTGCAAATGGCGTTCTCCAGCCCCAGCCTGTCGGAAGCCAAAATTCGCGATCTGGTGCAGAACAATATCCGCCTGCCCTTGAGCGCCCTGCCCGGCCTGGCCATGCCCACGCCAATGGGTGGCAAGCAACGGCAGATCACCCTCGACCTCGACCCTCAAGCCCTGGCCGCCAAAGGCTTGTCGGCCCAGGACGTGGGCAACGCCCTGGCGCTGCAGAACCAGATCATCCCGGTGGGCACCGCCAAGCTCGGCCCCAACGAATACACGATCCTGCTCAACAACAGCCCCAAGGCGATTGATGAGCTCAACGACTTGCCGATCAAGACCGTCGACGGTGCGCTGATCACCATCGGCCAAGTGGCCCATGTGCGCGACGGTTCACCACCGCAAACCAATATCGTGCGGGTCGACGGCCATCGCGCCGTGCTGATGCCGGCGCTGAAAAACGGCAGCATTTCCACGCTGTCGATCATCGACGGTATCCGGCAGATGCTGCCGCGCATCAACGAAACCTTGCCACCGTCGCTGAAAACCTCGCTGCTGGGCGATGCCTCGGTGTTCGTCAAGCAGTCGGTGGGCAGCGTGGCCCAGGAAGGCATCATTGCCGCACTGCTCACCAGTGCGATGATTCTGCTGTTTCTCGGCAGTTGGCGCTCGACCTTGATCATCGCCGCGTCGATTCCCCTGGCAGTGCTGTCGGCCATCGCGCTGTTGGCCGTCAGTGGGCAAACCCTCAACGTGATGACGTTGGGCGGGCTGGCGTTGGCGGTGGGCATCCTGGTGGACGACGCCACGGTGACCATCGAAAACATCAACTGGCACCTGGAGCAAGGCAAGGCGGTGAAGGCCGCGATTCTCGACGGCGCCGCGCAAATCGTCGGGCCGGCTTTCGTCTCGCTGTTGTGCATCTGCATCGTGTTCGTGCCGATGTTTTTGCTGCAAGGCATCGCCGGTTACCTGTTCCGGCCAATGGCGCTGGCGGTGATCTTTGCCATGGCCAGTTCGTTCATTCTCTCGCGTACCCTGGTGCCGACGCTGGCGATGTATTTGCTCAAACCACATAGGCCGGAGGCAGGCGCGGGGCATCATCCGGAAGATGCATTCATCAATCACCACGAGGGTGAACAGCACTTGAGGCCGCGCAATGCGTTGCTGCAATCGGTGCTGAATTTTCAACAGGGATTCGAACGGCACTTTTCCACTATCCGCGACACCTACCATGGCCTGCTGACGCTGGCGCTGGGCGCACGCAAGCGCTTCATTGTCGGGTTCCTGGCCTGCGTACTCGCGTCGTTCCTGCTGTTACCGAGCCTGGGCCAGGACTTTTTCCCGGCCACCGATGCGGGTGCCTTGGCCCTGCATGTGCGCTTGCCACTGGGCACGCGCATCGAAGAAAGCGCCGCGGCGTTCGATCGCATCGAAGCACGGATCCGCGAGGTCATCCCCGCCGAAGAACTGGACACCATCGTCGACAATATTGGCATTCCGCTCAGCGGCATCGACATGGCCTACAGCAGCAGCGGCACCATCGGCCCGCAGGATGGCGATATTCAAGTCAGCTTGAAAACGCACCACGCGCCCACCGCCGACTATGTGAAAAAACTGCGCGAAGCCCTGCCGCAAAGTTTCCCCGGCAGCCACTTTGCGTTCCTGCCCGCCG
Organism: Pseudomonas sp. PA-1-6B; assembly: GCF_021609545.1. Classification (NCBI taxonomy): domain Bacteria; kingdom Pseudomonadati; phylum Pseudomonadota; class Gammaproteobacteria; order Pseudomonadales; family Pseudomonadaceae; genus Pseudomonas; species Pseudomonas sp. PA-1-6B. The sequence goes on along the minus strand of NZ_WJZM01000006.1, from coordinate 8,848 downwards.
ACATCAGCAGCCAGATCCTCAACTTCGGCGCTCCCGCCCCTCTGGACGTCAAAATCTCCGGGCGCAATGACGCGGAAAACCGCGCCTATGCCGTCGAGCTTGAACGGCGCTTGCAACATGTACCGGGGATTGCCGACCTGCGGATCCAGCAGTCCACCGGCTACCCCTCGCTGCAAGTAAACGTGGACCGTATGCGCGCCAATGGCCTGGGCATCACCGAGCGTGACGTCACCAACAGCATGGTCGCCTCCCTCGCCGGCAGCTCGCAAACCGCGCCGACCTTCTGGCTCAACCCGGCCAACGGCGTGTCTTACTCCATCGTCGCCGCCACCCCGCAATACCGCCTCGACAGCCTGCCGTCCCTGGAAGCGCTGCCAGTGACCGGTGCCGATGGGCAGGCGCAAATTCTCGGCGGCGTGGCAACCATCTCCCGGGTACAGAGCCCGGCCGTGGTGACCCACTACAATATCGAGCCTACCCTGGACCTGTACGCCAACGTGCAAGGCCGCGATCTGGGCGGCGTTGCCCGTGATGTGCAAAAGGTGCTGGATGACACTGCGTCCATGCGCCCCAAAGGCGCGACCATCAGCCTGCACGGGCAGATCGATGCGCTGCATGAGGCGTTCAGTGGTTTGAGCTTCGGACTGCTCGGCGCGGTGGTGCTGATCTACTTGCTGATCGTGGTCAACTTCCAGTCATGGGCCGACCCCTTTGTGATCATCACGGCGTTACCGGCAGCATTGGCGGGCATCGTGTGGATGCTGTTCCTCAGTGGCACCTCGTTGTCGGTGCCAGCACTCACCGGCGCCATCTTGTGCATGGGCGTGGCCACCGCCAACTCGATCCTGGTGGTGAGCTTCTGCCGTGAGCGCCTGGCCGAACATGGCGATGCGTTGAAAGCCGCGCTGGAAGCCGGCTATACGCGCTTTCGCCCGGTGTGCATGACTGCCTTGGCAATGATCATCGGCATGCTGCCCCTGGCCATTTCCGAGGAGCAGAACGCCCCGCTCGGCCGGGCGGTCATCGGTGGCCTGGTCTTCGCCACCATCGCCACTTTGTTGTTTGTTCCCGTGGTCTTCAGCCTGGTCCACGGTCGTCATCCTACTCGCGCAACTGCTGGAGAAACGCCCCATGTCGCCTGATCAAAAACCCTCGCGCAAGCGTCTGATGCTCCTGGGTGTCGGTGGCCTGACGTTGGCTGCCCTGTTAGTCGCCAGCGGCCTGCACGCGCGTACGCTGCACGAGCAGTCGGTCACCGCCTGGACCGAAGCCGCCGCCGTCCCCCAGGTAATGGTGTTCCAACCCAAGCCAAACGCCGGCGGTGACACCCTGCGCCTGCCCGCCCACCTGGACGCATGGAGCAAAGCGGCGATCCATGCGCGGGTCAGCGGCTACTTGAAGGACTGGAAAGTCGACATCGGTGCCCAGGTCAAGGCCGGGCAAATCCTCGCCGAAATCGACAGCCCAGACCTCGACCAACAACTGGCCCAGGCCCATGCCCGCCTGATCCAGCAACAAGCCAATGCACGCCTGGCAGCCACCACGGCGACCCGCTGGCAAAACCTGCTGGCCAGCCATTCGGTATCGCGCCAGGACGCCGATGAGAAAACCTCCAATGCCGCAGCCGCCAAGGCCAACACCGAAGCCGCGGCAGCGGACTACGCGCGACTGTGCGCCCTGGAAAGCTACAAGACCCTTCGAGCGCCATTCGCTGGCACCATCACCGCCCGCAACACGGACATCGGCCAGTTGATCAAGGCCGATAACGCCAGCGATCCGGAACTGTTCAACATTGCCGACACCCACCAATTGCGCTTGTACGTGCCGGTGCCGCAGAACTATGCAGCGGTCATTCATACGGGCCTTGAGGCCGAACTGACCGTCCCTGAGCACCCTGGCGAGCACTTCAAGGCACGTCTGATCGGAGACTCCACCGCCATCGACCGTCGCTCTGGCACCCTGCTCGCCCAGTTCGTTGCCGACAACCCCAACGGCGAACTGCTGCCAGGCGATTACGCCGAAGTCACCCTGCCGATTCCGGCCGATACCCATGGCGTGAGCATCCCGGCCAGCGCCTTGATCTTCCGCGCCCAGGGCACCCAGGTTGCGGTACTGGACGGTCGCAACCATGTGCACCTGCAAGACATTCATATTGGCCTGGACCTCGGCGAGCGCCTGGTGATCGACCAAGGCCTGAAGCCTGCTGACCGCATCATCGACAACCCGCCCGACGCCCTGCGCGAAGGCGACCCGGTGCAACTGGCCGACGCCTCGGGAGGTGCGCATGCGCCCAAGGCTTAAGCCGCTGGCGGCACTGATGGTGCTGGCGTTGCAGGGTTGCTCGATGGCGCCCACCTATACGGTGCCGTCGATTGACCTGCCCGCCCACTACCGCGAACAAACCAGCGATGGCCCCTGGCACAGCGCGCAACCGTCGGATCAACTGGCGTCCCAGTGGTGGCAGCTTTACAACGATTCGCGCCTGAACGCGCTGCAGCAGCAACTGCTCAAGGCCAACCCGGATCTGGCCGCGGCGCTGGCGCACTTCGATGCGTCCCAGGCCTACGCCAGTCAACTGCACGCGGGCCTTTTCCCGCAAATCACCGCCAGCGCGCAACCGCTGCGCCAACGTCAATCGGATTCACGACCGCTACGCGGCACTGCACAGCCGTCGGTGTACAACAGCAATACCGTTGGGTTCTCCCTGGGTTACGACCTCGACCTGTGGGGCAGAATCCGCAACCAGGTCGCTGCGGGCGATGCCCAGGCGCAAGCGTCCTTTGATGATCTGGCGGTGGTGCGCCTGAGCCTGCAACAGCAGTTGGCGAGCCTGTATGTGCAGCTCAATGGGCTGGATGCACAGGGCCGAATCCTCAACACGTCGTTGCAGGACTTCAGCCAAGCGTTGCAACTGACCCGCAGCCGTTATGAAGGCCAGATTGCGTCCGAACTGGACCTGACCCGCGCGCAAAACCAACTGGCCGAAGCCAAGGCGCAGCTGGACGAAGTGCGTGGCCAGCGCAACCTCGCCGAGCATGCCATCGGCGAATTGGTGGGCGTGACGGCCAGTGATTTTTCATTGCCGCCCAGCCCGCAGTTAATGGCGTTGCCAGGCATTCCGGCGCAGTTGCCCAGCCACTTGCTGCAGCGTCGTCCAGACATTGCCGCAGCTGAACGTCGTGTGTTTGCGGCCAACGCAACGATCGGCGTGGCCAAGGCGGCGTGGTTCCCGGATTTCAGTTTGACCGGTGTGCTGGGCGGGCAGACCCAAGGCGTTGGCAACCTGCTGTCCGCCGGCAACCGGTATTGGGCACTGGGGCCGCTGATGAACCTGCCGATCTTCGATGGCGGACGCTTGAGCGCCAACGAGCGCCAGGCCAAGGCCGAATTCGAGGAAGCCTCGGCACAGTACCGTAGCCACGTATTGAAAGCCGTGCGCGAGGTGGAAGATAACCTCGCACAACTGCGGGATTTGCAGCAGCAAGCCGAGGACGAGCAAGCGGCGGCAGAGGCGGCGCAACATACCCAGGCCTTGGCGATGAACAGCTATCAGGCCGGGGCGGTGAGTTACCTGGACGTGGTCACCGCCCAAACCGCCGCGTTGCAGGCACAGAGAACGTTGCAGGCGGTGCAGACCCGGCAGTTGCAGGCGAGTGTGGGACTTTTGACCGCACTCGGCGGCGGCTGGCAGCCGGGTTAATAGCCTGCTAATGATCGTTCCCACGCGGAGCCTGGGAACGATCAGTTCAGGCGGCTAACTTGCCGCTGGCGATGGCTGCTGAAGCGGCTACCATGGCGCGCAACAACACCGCACACCCTGCCGCCAAGTCATCCGGCGCGGCATTTTCGATTTCGTTGTGGCTGATGCCGCCTTCACACGGTACAAAGATCATCCCCGCCGGGCCCAGCTCAGCCACGAAGATCGCGTCGTGCCCTGCCCCGCTGACGATGTCCATGTTCGACAAGCCCAAGCCATTGGCGGCATCGCGCACCGCCTCCACACAGCCTTTGTCGAAGTACAGCGGCGGAAAGTCCGCCGTGGGCTGCATGTCGAAACTCAAGCCATGTTTGGCGCAGGTGTCCTCGATCACCTGACGCACCTGGGCAATCATCGAGTCCAGCCGTGCCGGTTCCAAGTGACGAAAATCCAGGGTCATGCGCACCTCACCGGGAATCACGTTGCGCGATCCCGGATACGCTTGCAGGCACCCCACCGTGCCGCATGCATGGGGCTGGTGCGCCAACGCCGCAGCGTTCACGGCGGCCACCACCGCTGCCGCGCCTACCAGGGCATCCTTGCGCAAGTGCATGGGTGTAGGGCCGGCATGGGCTTCAACACCGCGCAGCTTCAGGTCAAACCACTTTTGCCCGAGGGCGCCGAGCACCACGCCGATGGTTTTGTGTTCATCCTCCAGAATCGGCCCTTGTTCGATATGGGCCTCGAAATACGCGCCGACCTTATGCCCGCTGACCGGCCGTGTTCCGGCATAACCAATCGCGTTCAACGCATCCCCCACGCTGATGCCGTCCGTATCGACCTTGGCCAGGGTATCGGCCAGGCTGAACTTCTCGGCAAACACCCCTGAGCCCATCATGCACGGCGGGAAACGCGAGCCTTCTTCGTTGGTCCACACCACCACTTCCAGCGGCGCCTCGGTTTCCACATTCAGATCGTTGAGGGTGCGCAGCACTTCCACACCGGCCAGCACGCCGAAGCAACCGTCGAACTTGCCGCCGGTGGGCTGGGTGTCGATATGGCTGCCGGTCATCACCGGTGGCAGATCGGGATTGCGACCGGGACGGCGCGCAAAGATATTGCCGATGCCGTCGATGGTCACGGTGCAACCCGCCGCTTCACACCACTGCACGAAGAGATCGCGAGCCTTGCGGTCGAGGTCGGTAAGGGCCAGGCGACACACTCCGCCTTTGGGGGTGGCGCCGAGTTTGGCCAGGTCCATCAGCGACTGCCACAGACGGTCGCGGTTGATGTGCTGATGGGTCGATTGCAGGACGTCGAGGGCAGCGTTCATGGGGGTCTCCTCAGGCTGATTTTCTTATGAATTGACGCGGTCGAGTGTGGGAGCTGGCTTGCCTGCGATGGCGGTGTGTCAGGCGACACGGCTTTAACTGATAGTCCGCTATCGCAGGCAAGCCAGCTCCCACCTGGACCGTGTTTACAACGGGAATTTGGCGGTGAGTGGACTGCTAGCCCGCTTGGCATTGAGCCCGTAATACAACACCCCGCCCAACGCCGAGCCGGTGAACCAGCCGTAGCTGTAGAACCAGCTGAACGCATCGCTGCCCAGCGACAGCAGCGTCAGCACCACCGGTACGCCAAAGGCGATAAAGCCGCTCCAGTTCCAGGCCGGGTATACGTCGTCGCGGTACAGGCCGGCCAGGTCCAACTGTTGTTTGCGGGTGATGAAATAGTCCACCACCATGATCCCGGCAATCGGCCCCAACAGGCTTGAATAGCCCAGTAGCCAATTGGAGTACACGGTTTCCAGGCTGACGTCCGAGACGATGAGCCCGAGTTTTTTAAGCAGTTCATGGGCCATCAGCGCCAGCCCTACCAGGCCGGTGAGGATCACCGCCGTAGTGCGGTTGATCAGCTTGGGCGCGATGTTCTGGAAGTCGTTGGTGGGTGAGACGATGTTCGCCGCAGTGTTGGTGGACAAGGTGGCGACGATGATCAGCGCCATGGCGATGGCCACCCACACCGGGCTCTGGATATGACCAATCAGGCTCACCGGATCGGAGACGCTGACCCCCACCAGTTTCACCGAGGCGGCGGTCATGACCACGCCGAGGGCGGCGAACAGGAACATGGTCAGCGGCAAGCCGAAGATCTGCCCCAGAATCTGGTCTTTCTGGCTGTTGGCGTAGCGGCTGAAGTCGGGAATGTTCAGTGACAAGGTGGCCCAGAAGCCCACCATCGCCGTAAGCCCCGCCATGAAGTAACCGGTGAGGCTGGCGCCTTCGGGGCGCTTGGGTGGGATCGCCATCAGTTCGCTGAGGGACACGTTGGGCATCGCCCATACCAGCAACCCAACCCCCACCGCCACCAACAATGGCGCCGACAAGGTTTCCAGACGCTTGATCGACTCGGCGCCACGCAGCACTACCCACAGGTTCAAGCACCAGAACAGCATGAAACCGATCACCTCACCGGTACCGCCAAGGGCTTTCCAGCCGTCGAAAATCGAGCCCAGGAACAGGTGGATCGCCAGACCGCCAAACATCGTCTGGATACCAAACCAGCCGCAGGCCACCAGCGCGCGGATCAGGCACGGTACGTTGGAACCGAGGATGCCAAAGGACGAACGCAACAGCACCGGAAACGGAATGCCGTACTTGGTGCCGGGAAACGCGTTGAGGGTCAGCGGGATCAACACCACGATATTGGCCAGCAGGATCGCCATCAGCGCCTCCCCCACCGACAGCCCGAAATACGCCGTGAGCACCCCACCCAGGGTGTAGGTGGGCACGCAGATCGACATGCCGACCCACAGCGCGGTGATGTGCCATTTGTTCCAGGTACGCTCGTGTACTTTGGTAGGTGCCATGTCGTGGTTGTAGCGAGGGCTGTCGAGGACGTCGGGGCCGGCGTCGAGTTCGTACAGGCCGTTGCGCTCGATGACTTGCGATCTGTTCTGTTGCATGGCCGCTCCACGGTTTTTTTTAAATTATTGTTGCTCACCTGCACGCTAGGTTCAGGTGGCCGGAGTACCGCATCAACAACATGACATCCAGGGTTCCGGTCAACTGCCCGTGCACTCAATAACCGTGCCGACAACCGCCTCTGAACCCGCACCGCTTGTATAACTTGCTGATGTTTATCAGCTTTCCAATTGAGCCTGCGCTACTTGCCGCACGCGTCAGGCTAAACAATACGCAAGTTGCCAGAACCTGCAGGTCTCAAACTGGTGCATCACAATTATTTTTATTTCTCGACGCCGTCAAGCGGCATATCTCAAGCGCCTGATTTGCAATAAGAAATATTGATCAGATCAAGAACCTGTCAAGTGCGTCAAAACAGGGTGGGCGTGCTTCATTTTGGTGAAAATAGTATTTTTATCTTATAAATCAACTAGATAAAAACTTTAAAGGTTTGATTAAAATCTTCTTGCTCATTCGAAAAACTCGGGCTAGTTTCTATTCCTGTCACCGATGACAGGAATTAACCGACCCTCGGTACGCAGTATTACAACACTTAGAACTGGCACAAGCCGGTCAAGCCTGTGAGGAACTCGACATGTCGCTGTTGATCCGTGGCGCCACCGTTATTACCCATGATGAAAGTTACCGCGCCGATGTGTTATGCGCAGAGGGTCTAATTCGCGCCATTGGCACGAATCTGGATATTCCCACAGGCTGTGAAATACTCGATGGCAGCGGCCAATACTTGATGCCAGGCGGCATTGACCCCCATACCCATATGCAACTGCCCTTCATGGGCACCGTGGCCAGTGAAGACTTTTTCAGTGGCACGGCGGCAGGCTTGGCCGGTGGTACCACGTCGATCATCGACTTCGTGATTCCCAATCCACAGCAATCGCTGATAGAAGCTTTCCACCAGTGGCGCGGCTGGGCCGAAAAGTCTGCCGCCGACTACGGGTTTCATGTAGCGATCACTTGGTGGAGCGAGCAGGTACGCGAGGAAATGGCCGAGCTGGTCAGCCATCACGGCATCAACAGCTTCAAGCATTTCATGGCCTACAAGAACGCGATCATGGCTGCCGATGACACCTTGGTCGCCAGTTTCGAACGCTGCCTGGAACTCGGCGCGGTGCCCACGGTGCATGCCGAAAATGGCGAGCTGGTGTACCACCTGCAACGCAAGCTGATGGCCCAGGGCATCACCGGGCCGGAAGCCCATCCGCTGTCGCGCCCGTCCCAGGTGGAAGGCGAAGCGGCCAGCCGTGCCATCCGGATTGCCGAGACCATCGGCACGCCGCTGTACCTGGTGCATGTGTCGACGAAGGAAGCCCTGGATGAAATCACCTATGCCCGGGGCAAGGGCCAGGCGGTGTACGGTGAAGTGCTCGCCGGCCACCTGTTGCTCGATGACAGCGTGTACCAATACCCCGACTGGCAGACCGCCGCCGGCTATGTGATGAGCCCGCCATTCCGCCCACGCGGGCACCAAGAGGCGCTGTGGCACGGCCTGCAAGCGGGCAACCTGCACACCACCGCCACCGACCACTGCTGTTTCTGCGCCGAGCAAAAAGCCGCCGGGCGTGACGACTTCAGCAAGATCCCCAACGGTACCGCCGGCATTGAAGACCGCATGGCGCTGCTGTGGCATGAAGGCGTCAATACCGGGCGTTTGTCGATGCAGGAATTTGTCGCGCTGACCTCCACCAACACCGCGAAGATCTTCAACCTCTACCCACGCAAAGGCGCGATACGCGTAGGCGCCGATGCCGACCTGGTGCTATGGGACCCCGAGGGCACGCGGACCATTTCCGCCAAGACCCACCATCAGCAAGTGGACTTCAACATCTTCGAAGGCAAGACCGTGCGCGGCGTGCCCAGCCACACCATCAGCCAGGGCAAGCTGGTGTGGGCCGATGGTGACCTGCGCGCGGAGCGAGGGGCCGGGCGGTATGTGCAGCGGCCGGCGTATCCCTCGGTGTTCGAGCAGTTGAGCAAGCGGGCAGCGCTTTGCAAGCCAGTGGCCGTGAACCGCTGAGACCGCTTTGGGGAGCCCCCCATTTTCGACCTGTGAACACATTCAAATGTGGGAGCTGGCTTGCCTGCGATGAGGCCAGCCCAGGCCACAAAAAACCAGTGCCCGGCAGAGGCGCAGAACCGTGAGGCCAACACCGTGATCCAGACCCTGACC
>NZ_WJZM01000059.1:0-36683 GCF_021609545.1 Pseudomonas sp. PA-1-6B | reverse complement strand
CTGAAATCCCCCTCCCCGTCAGACCCGTCTGAATCTCGCCAAACTCGCCGTTTAGCCCTTTGCCTCCATTGACGCTCCTCGGCCAACCCTCTTATCTAGCGCCTTGAGGATTGGATCCTATCCCGGCTACTGACTGAATCGTACCTTTCGAACCCCCTGGCGCCTGTGCGTCCAGCTTTCGGAACGATTGCTGCTGGCTGCATCAAGGAGATTACTTATGACACACACTCAAACCCCGGCCACGCTCAGTGCCCCAAGGCTTCCCCAGGCTATTGGAAACGGCATCAGCGCCCTGGCCTCCGCCCACTTGCAGGTCGACATTTCACCCTACCCGAGCATGGAAGAAGGCGACCTGATCGAACTGTTCTGGAACAACTGCTTCGCCGCCTCGCGCAAGGTGACGGCGTGCAGGATCGGCACGTGCACCCACCTGTACGTACCGCAGAGCTTTGTGCAGGACGGACCGGCACGCGTCCATTACCAGGTCTTGCAGATCGGCCATGGCCCGATGCGCTCGGCGGTGACGCTGGTGCGGGTCAAGACCAACTACCCCGGCGGTCAGCCTTCGCCGCGCCTGAACCCTGAAGGCGACAATGAAAACCAGAATCTGGCGCCCGTGAACCTGCCCGAGACGATTCGCCGCCACGGCGTCAACAGCAGCCAGGTAAGGCGCGGCATTCCGCTGACCATCGAGCCTTACCTGAACATGAGCACAGGCGATGCCATCACGTTGCGCTGGGGCGATGTACGCTTGGACCTGCCCCGTATCCAAGCCAACAGCGTTGGCCTGGCGGTGCAGGTGTGGGTGCCGCCCCACGTGATTGTCGAAGCCGGCGACGACTGCCGGTTGGAAGTCACCTACTGCATTCTCGACCGCGTGGGTAACAACTCCCGCTGGGCGCCCGCCCGCACGCTACGCATCGCCGCCTGCACACCGCCCCGCCCTGCCTCGCCCGCACCGAGCTATCAGCCGCGTCGCTTCGGTTCACCCTGTGAACCGGGGTGACAGCCCTTCTATGCATATTCCTAAAAGTTAGTTTATTTAAATAATTAACACGCTTAGGGTATATGCACCGGACCACCGGACATTCCTGATTTTTCTGTTTATTTCATTGAATGCGAGGTCGGTATGGTCAGAATTACCCCGGTGCGCAACGCCAGGGCATTGCGTGCAGCCAAGGAGCGGCGCTGATGTCTAACTTGGCTCTAACACCCCCCCAGAGTGATCTGGACGTAGCCCCCCTGCTGTTGCCCGCCACGGTGTTGCGCAACGACGCTCAGGCACTGAGTGCAGCCCACGAACTGGCCCAGGCTGCACGCCTGCATGCCGCCCAGCGCGACCAGCAACGCAAACTGCCCTGGGCGCAGCTCGAACAGTTCACCCGCAGCGGCTTGGGCAGTATTTCCATTCCCCGTGAATACGGCGGCCCACAGGTGTCGTTTGTGACCCTGGCCGAAGTCTTCGCGATCATCAGCGCAGCCGACCCGGCACTCGGGCAGATCCCGCAGAACCATTTCGGCATCTTGTACGTATTGCAGGGCACCGCGACCGAGCGTCAGAAAAAGCAGCTGTTCCAGAGCGTGCTCGACGGCTGGCGCATCGGCAACGGCGGCCCGGAACGCGGCACCAAAAATACCCTGGAGCTCAAGGCACGCATTACGGCCGAAGGTGATGGGTACGTGGTCAGCGGCCAGAAGTTCTACTCCACCGGCGCACTGTTTGCTCACTGGGTCGCCATAAAAGCGTTGAACGATGACGGCAAGCAAATCATGGCCTTCGTGCGGCGCGGCAGCGAGGGGCTGCGCATCGTCGATGACTGGTCGGGCTTTGGCCAACGCACCACCGCCAGCGGCACCGTCTTGCTTGATCGCGTGGCCGTGGAGCCGGAATTGGTCATCGACAACTGGCGCCTGGGGGAAAGCCCGAATATCCAGGGGGCCGTGTCGCAACTGATCCAGGCCGCCATCGACGCTGGCATCGCCCGAGGCGCCCTCGACGATGCCATTGCCTTCGTGCGTGAACGCTCACGCCCGTGGATCGACGCCAAGGTCGAGCGAGCCAGCGACGACCTGTATGTGATCGCTGATATCGGCAAGCTGAAGATCGAACTGCACGCCGCCGAAGCCCTGCTGCGCAAGGCCGGGCAAGTGCTTGACCAGGTCAGCGCCGCGCCGATCACCGCGCAGTCCGCCGCCCACGCCTCGATTGCCGTGGCCGAGGCCAAGGTGCTGACCACCGAAGTGGCGTTACAAGTCACCGAGAAGCTCTTTGAGCTGGCCGGCAGCCGCGCCACCCTGGCCGAATTCAACCTTGACCGTCACTGGCGCAACGCCCGGGTGCACACCCTCCACGACCCGGTGCGCTGGAAGTACCACGCCATCGGCGCCTATCGGCTCAACGGCACCTTGCCGGCTCGTCATTCCTGGATTTAACCAACCAGAACACTTTTTCCACGAGCTTCTGGAGAAACTCATGACCCTTTCTCACCCCGTCGCGGTCATCACCAGCGACGAACAAGCGCTTATTGTCGCCAGCGATCTTGCTGAAGACTTGCGCCGCGACAGCGCCCAGCGCGACCGCGAACGCCGCCTGCCATTGCCCGAACTGGACGTGTTTTCCCGCTCTGGCCTGTGGGGCATCAGCGTGCCCAAGGCCTACGGCGGCGCGGGCGTGTCCAACGTTACCCTGGCCAAGGTCATCGCATTGATCGCCCAGGCCGATGGCTCGTTGGGCCAGATTCCGCAAAACCATTTCTATGCCCTCGAAGTACTGCGGGTGAACGGTAGCCCCGAACAGCAGCAACGCCTGTACGCCGAGGTATTGGCCGGCCAACGCTTTGGCAACGCCTTGGCGGAGCTGGGCACCAAGACCGCCCACGACCGCATTACCAGCCTCACCCGTGACGGCGACGGTTTTCGCATCAACGGGCGCAAGTTCTACGCCACCGGCGCGATCTACGCCCAGCGCATCCCCACTTCGGTGGTGGATGCAAATGGCGTGCAGCAACTGGCCTTCGTACCGCGTGACAGCGAGGGACTGACGGTGATCGACGACTGGAGCGGCTTCGGCCAGCGCACTACCGGCAGCGGCTCGGTAGTGTTCGACAACGTATGGGTCGCGGCGCAAGACGTGGTGGCGTTCCAGAGCGCTTTCGAACGCCCAACCACCGTCGGCCCGCTGGCGCAGATCCTCCACGCCGCCATCGACACCGGCATCGCCCGCGCGGCCTTTGAGGATGCCTTGCATTTTGTGCGCACCAAGACCCGCCCGTGGATCGACGCCGGCAACGACAAGGCCACCGAAGACCCGCTGACACTCAAGAGCTTCGGCCACCTGAGCAGCCGGCTGCACGCTGCCGAAGCCTTGCTGGAACGCTCGGGTGAATTCCTCGACCGCGCCCAGGCCGACAGCAATGCCCAGACCGTCGCCGCAGCCTCCATCGCCGTTGCCGAAGTACGCGCCCTGAGCACCGAGATCTCCCTGGCGGCCGGCAGCACCCTGTTCGAACTGGCTGGCAGCCAGGCAACCCTGGCCGAACACGGCCTGGACCGCCACTGGCGCAACGCCCGGGTACACACCCTGCACGACCCGGTGCGCTGGAAATACCATGCGGTTGGCAACTACTACCTCAACGATGAAAACCCGCCGCTGCGGGGGACCATCTGATGAGCAAAAAAAAGATCCTGCTCAATGCTTTCAACATGAACTGCATCGGGCACATCAATCACGGTTTGTGGGCTCATCCACGAGACAACTCGACCGAGTACAAGACCCTCGAATACTGGACTGAACTGGCGAAGATCCTTGAACGCGGGTTGTTCGACGGTTTGTTCATCGCTGATATCGTCGGCGTGTATGACGTCTATCAGGACTCCATTGACGTGCCCCTCAAGGAGTCGATCCAGCTACCGGTCAACGACCCGCTGCTGCTGGTGTCGGCCATGGCCGCCGTCACCCAGCACCTTGGCTTCGGCCTCACCGCCAACCTCACCTACGAACCGCCGTACCTGTTCGCTCGGCGCATGTCGACGCTGGATCACCTGAGCCGTGGCCGGGTGGGTTGGAACATTGTCACCGGCTACCTCGACAGCGCCGCCAAGGCCATGGGCCTTACCGAACAGGTCGAGCATGACCGGCGCTACGACCAGGCCGATGAATACCTGCAGGTGTTGTACAAGCTCTGGGAAGGCAGCTGGGAAGACGACGCGGTGCGCAACGATCGCCAAGCGCGGGTGTATGCGCAACCGGGCAAGGTGCACAAGGTAGAGCACCACGGCGAGTTCTATCAGGTGGAGGGTTACCACCTGTGCGAGCCCTCGCCGCAGCGCACGCCGGTGCTGTTCCAGGCCGGCAGTTCCGAGCGCGGCTTGCTGTTCGCCGGGCGGCATGCCGAGTGCGTGTTTATCAGCGGGCAAAACAAAGCAGCGACCAAACGCCAGGTGGACAAGGTGCGCGCCAGCGCAGTGGAGGCTGGGCGCAACCCGGACGACATCAAGGTGTTCATGGGCCTGAACGTCATCGTTGGCGCCACTGAAGCGTTGGCCTGGCACAAGCACGCCGAGTACCTCAGCTACGCCAGCGCGGAAGCCGGCGTGGCGCACTTCTCGGCCTCGACCGGGATCGATTTTGCCCAGTACGCGTTGGACGAACCGATCCAGTACGTCAAAAGCAACGCGATCCAGTCGGCCACCCAGAACCTGCAGAACAACGACTGGACCCGGCGCAAATTGCTTGAACAGCATGCCCTGGGCGGGCGCTATATCACCCTGGTGGGCTCGCCTGAACAGGTGGCCGATGAGCTGGAATCCTGGATCAGCGAAACCGGGCTGGATGGTTTCAACCTGACGCGCATTGTGACGCCGGAGAGCTATGTGGATTTCATTGAGCTGGTGATACCGGAGCTACAACGACGGGGCTCGTACAAGACGGAATATGCGCAGGGAACGCTGCGGGAAAAAGTCTTCCACGACACGGCTCGCTTACCCAGCCAACACACCGGCTCTACCTACCGTCATTGAACAAAACTGTGGGAGCTGGCTTGCCTGCGATAGCGGTGGACCCGCTAAAACCAATGCGGCTGAAACACCGCCATCGCAGGCAAGCCAGCTCCCACCATTGACCGCATTGTTTGCACCTATACCTTCTGACTGGAAAACCACTATGAAAAAGACATTCCTAAACCACCCAGTCAAAGCACTGGCCCTGGCCTTCGGCTTATTCAGCTCGGCGGTATTTGCCGCCGACGCCCCGCTGAAAATCGGCACCACCGCTGCCTTCGCCATTCCGCTGGAAGCCGCCGTAGAAGAGGCCGGCAAGCAGGGCCTGAAGGTCGAACTGGTGGAGTTCACCGACTGGATCGCGCCCAACGTCAGCCTCGCCGCCGGCGATATCGACGTGAACTACTTCCAGCACATCCCCTTCCTGGAAAACGCCAAGGCCGCCGCCGGGTTTGACCTGGTGCCGTATGCACCAGGCATCATCAATAACGTCGGGCTGTATTCGAAAAAGTACAAAAACTTCAACGAGCTGCCCGCAGGCGCCAGCGTGGCGATTGCCAACGACCCGATCAACAGCGGTCGCGGCCTGCAACTGCTGGCAAAGGCCGGGCTGATCACCCTCAAGCCGGGCGTGGGCTACAAAGCCACCGAAGAAGACATCGTCGCCAACCCGAAAAACATCAAGATCCTGCAAGTGGAAGCGGTGCAACTGGTGCGCGCCTATGACGACGCCGATCTGGTGCAGGGCTACCCGGCATACATCCGCCTGTCCAAGACCTTCGATGCCGAGTCGGCGCTGTTGTTCGACGGCCTCGACCACCCGGAATACGTGATTCAGTTCGTCATCCAGCCCAAGAGCAAAACCGACCCACGGGTGATCAAGTTCGTCGATATCTACCAGCACTCGCCGGTGGTGCGTGCGGCCTTGGACAAGTCCCTCGGCAAGCTCTACCAGGTCGGTTGGGAAGCTAAACCATGAGTGCCGCCAACGCCCGATTACACGATCTGGCCCCTGCACCCAGCCACGCCGAACAGACTGAACTGCACCCGGACTTGAACCGCGCCCATGTGCGGTTCATCAACCTGGGCAAAACCTATGACGGCACGGTGCATGCGCTGCAAGGCATTGACCTGGCGATCCAGCGTGGCGAAGTGTTCGGCATCATCGGCCGCAGCGGCGCCGGCAAGTCATCGCTGATCCGCACTATCAATCGCCTGGAACAACCCAGCAGCGGACGGGTGCTGATCGACCAGGTGGACATCGGCAGCTTCGATGAAGACCACCTGGTGGCGCTGCGGCGACGCATCGGCATGATCTTCCAGCACTTCAACCTGATGTCGGCCAAGACCGTGTGGCAGAACGTCGAGTTGCCGCTCAAGGTCGCCGGTGTGCCCCAGGCACAACGCGCGCGAAAGGTGCATGAACTGCTGGAGCTGGTAGGCCTGCAAGACAAACACAAGGCGTACCCGGCGCAGCTGTCCGGCGGGCAGAAGCAGCGCGTCGGCATCGCCCGCGCGCTGGTGCACGACCCCGAGATTCTGCTGTGCGACGAAGCCACCTCGGCCCTCGACCCGGAAACCACCCAGTCGATCCTCGGCCTGCTGCGCGAGATCAACCAGCGCCTGGGCCTGACCATCGTGCTGATTACCCATGAGATGGCGGTGATCCGCGACATCTGCGACCGCGTAGTGGTGCTGGAGCACGGGCGTATCGTCGAGCAGGGCCCGGTGTGGCAGGTGTTTGGCGATCCGCAACATGAGGTCAGCAAGACCCTGCTCGCCCCGCTGCAACACGGCTTGCCGCCAGAGTTGCAAAGCCGCCTGCAACCCACGCCCGCCTCGGCCGACGCCGCACTGGTGCTGCGCCTGCAGTTCACCGGCAGCGACTCCCTGGAGCCAGACCTCGCGGCACTGTTCAGTGCCCTCGGCGGCCGTGTGCGTTTACTGCAAGGGGGCGTGGAACGCATCCAGGGGCATGCCTTGGGGCAACTGCTGCTGGCGGTGAACGGATCGCCGCATAACGCCGAAGAACTGCGCAAACGCGCGGCGAATTGGGCACAACAGGTGGAGGTGCTGGGCTATGTGGTTTGATCGGTTAGTGCAGGGCGCCATCGACACCTTGTTGATGGTGGGAGTGTCATCGCTGATCGCGCTGCTGGTGGGCATTCCGCTGGCAGTATTCCTGGTCACCAGCGACAAGGGCGGCATCTACCAGGCACCGGCCCTTAACCGCGTGCTGGGAGCGTTCGTGAATCTGTTCCGCTCCATTCCGTTTCTGATCCTGATGGTGGCGCTCATCCCGTTCACGCGCCTGATCGTCGGCACCACCTATGGCGTCTGGGCGGCAGTGGTACCGCTGACCATCGCCGCCACGCCGTTCTTTGCGCGCATCGCCGAAGTCAGCCTGCGCGAGGTCGACCACGGCCTGATCGAAGCCGCGCAGGCCATGGGTTGCCGTCGCTGGCACATCATCTGGCATGTGCTGTTGCCAGAGGCGCTGCCCGGCATCGTCGGCGGCTTCACCATCACCCTGGTGACCATGATCAACTCATCGGCCATGGCCGGGGCAATCGGCGCCGGTGGGCTGGGCGATATTGCCTACCGCTATGGCTACCAGCGCTTCGATACGCAGATCATGCTCACCGTGATTGTGCTGCTGGTGGTGCTGGTGGCGGTGATCCAGCTGAGCGGGGACCGATTGGCGCGGGTATTGAACAAGCGCTGACGTCACGGGCACTCATCCAGTTGGGCAACGCTGGCACGGGGCACGAAGGTGATGGTTTTCTCCTTGGCCTGCCAGGGCCGCACGATATAGCTGCCATCCGAGTCGGCCATCACCCGCAGTTTCACGCTGCGTTTGGGGTTGTCGGCGTCTACCAGCGCGCCGGGGACCTTCGCCTCTGCCGCCCAGGTCATCAACGTACAAACGCGCCCTCCCGAGGCGGAGCCTTGCAGCGGCAGGCCGCCCAACTTGGCCCCGCTCGCCGGGATCAGCCCGAGTAAAACGATGAGCGCAAAGGCCACCAATGAGGCAAACGCCACCGGGTTTTTCTGGACGCGCATGCGTACCACCAGGCAGGCGGCGCTCCCCTGGATCAGAAACAGCACGGCCATTTCGGCGGCCATGAACGGTGCAAAGAACACGGCGCTGTCGGAGTACTCGCTGAAGGCGCGGGAAACCGGCACCGTCACCATCAGAATGACCACCATTTGAACGACCCCGGCGCCAGCACTGGCCAGCCAGAACTCGCCGGACAACTCACCCAGAGCAACATGGGCGGGGCGCGCACGAATGATGATGCCGACATAAGCCACTACCGCCGCCATGATCGCCACGATCCAACTGAGCGTCAGCAAAAGCCCACTTTCGGCGTTCACGGACAGGTATACGGCGGACATCCAGAACACAAACATCACCAACAGGCTGGCCGCCCAATGTCCCAGTAACCTCCTGTGCTGGGCCGTCTCTTGCGGCGACTGCGGGCTGAGATTGAGTTGATCACTCAGGCGCACACCGGTGCCGTTCAGGCGCGTGAACAAGATAAACGTGGGCACCAGGATCGACGCGCCCATCATGCCGATCACAAATACCAACATGGCGAACATGGCCGGCAGGGCAGTGAACGCCGACGCCGACAGGATACTCAGCGGCACCTTTTCCACCTGGATGTACTGGTACAGGTACAGGCCTGCCACCGAGAGAACCCCCACCGTCAGCGGCCAGGCACGCTCATTGAGCCAGAACAGCCCATTGCTCAATCTCGTGGCGTATTGGTCGACCTTGTTCGGTGCGGTGTCGTTGCCAACGGGTGAACATTTTTCCTCTTCCATGGATGTGTAGCCCTCTGCAAATGAGGGCCGAATCTTACCCACAATTTCCCGTGGCGGTCTGTCGGATGCGCGCACTGCGACCGCCGTGAAGCGCCCTACACCGGATACACGGTTTTCAACTGATGAATGGGCCGGGGTATAGTCCCCCTACCTCAGCCGCAGCCGTGCGCCATGCCATGAAACTTGCTCCCGACGACCTCAACCAGATCACCTCCACCACCCTGGGCCACTACAACAAGGTGGCCGAAGACTTCCGTGAAGGCACCCGCGATCACGATGTGAGCCAGAACATCGACGCGTTGCTGCGGCATATCCAGGGCACGCCGCCATTCACTGTGCTGGATTTCGGCTGTGGGCCAGGGCGGGACTTGCAGACGTTTACGCGCAGGGGGCATATCGCCGTGGGCCTGGATGGTTCCGAACGTTTTGCGCAGATGGCCCGCGAAGACAGCGGCTGTGAGGTGCTGCAGCAGGACTTTCTCAAGCTGGACCTGCCCGCCGAACGCTTCGACGGAGTGTTTGCCAATGCGGTGCTGTTTCATATTCCCAAGCAGGAGTTGCCCCGAGTGCTCAAAGAGCTGCACGGCGCGTTGAAGCCTGGGGGCGTGCTGTTCAGCTCCAACCCTCGGGGTGAGAACCAAGAGGGCTGGAATGGGCCGCGGTATGGCTCTTATCACGACCTGCAGGCGTGGCAGGCCTTGCTGACCGCAGCCGGGTTTGAAGAGTTGGAGCACTACTACCGGCCGGCCGGGTTGCCGCGGGAACAGCAGCCTTGGTTGGCGAGTGTGTGGCGTAAACTTTAGTGCTGCATCGCCTGTACCTGCCTCATCGCAGGCAAGCCAGCTCCCACCTTTGGAATGCATTCCCCTGTGGGAGCGGGCTTGCCCGCGATGGCGCCGTAACGGGCAGCGCTATTTCACCTGATACACCACCGGCTCCTCCCCCTCCACCAGCACCGTCACACTGCGCCCGGCATACCCCTGTTTTTCCACCGCCGAGAAATTCGCCACCAGCCGCGTTCCATCGGCGAAGGTGGTTTGCTGCAGTTGCTTGTCCACCGTCAGCCAACGGAAACCCGTCATTTCCTGGGTCGCCAAGCGCTGGTGCAACGGCCGGAAAAAGCGGTCCTGGCGCTGAATCATCGGCAGCCGCGCCTTGAGCGTCGCCGCACTGAGGTGGTACAGCGGCGGCACGTTGTAGAGCAGTTGGGTCAGCTCATTGTCGCCCTGCACATTGCTGAGTTTGAGGCTGTCGAACAGCCAATGATGGGTGGTGATCACCGAGCCGTGGAACACCGCCTGATACAACGGCAGGCGCATCGTCGGCTCGAAATACAGCGTGCGAAACGGCTCCTTCAACGGCACCGATTTGAAGAACACCGCCGGTTGCTCCGAGGGGTACCAATTGCCTACGAAGTACGGCGACTGCGGGTCCTGGGTCATCTCGCGATCACCCCAACCGATCACCGGGGTCTGCATGCCGTGGGCAAACAGGATGCCCTGGGCGGTGATCGCGTTGCCGTCTTCGGAGCCTGTAACCAGCTTAGGCACGGTGTTGATCCAGCGGGAGGCGTCGATATTGCCTTCGGCGTTTTGTGCCTGGGTCATGCTGGCGTTGCTGCGGTAGCTGTCGAACAGCATGCTGGTGGCGTAGGCATCGAGAAACCAGGCATTGAAGCCAGCCTTGGCGTGTACCGCCTTCACCCGCGCCTCCAGCAGCGGCCGCACACACCGCGGGTCGGTGTAATGGCCGGACTTCTGGAAACCGGTTTTCAGCTTGCCGTCTTTCAACACGATCGCGCAGTCGCGATAGGCCTTGGCGCCCAAGTGGGCAGTGGTCCAATCGGGGTTTTCCGTGGCGGACAGGGCCGTCTCATAGGAGTCGTAAGGCGCTATCAGAAAACCGGCTTCCACCCCCGCGCGAATCGCTTCGGGATGCCAGAGGCCACCCTCCCAACCTTCGCCCAAGGTCAGCAACAGACGCTGCAACCCGGCGTCGCGCAGGGTTTGAATGGCGCTACTGCCCCAGGTTTGCGGGCTGTCACTCAAGGCTCCCACAAAGTCCACGGCCAGTTCACTGCGCAGCTCACCGTAGCGGGCGGCAAGGCGGGTCATGTCTGGGTCTTCGACTTGCCAGGCCTGCCGGGCCTTGGTGTTGATCGCCGCGTTGACGCCGCGCAGCAGCACGGTTTGCTCATAGCGATTCAATGGAGTGGGCTGCGCCAGCAGCTGTGCGCTCTCCTTGTCCATCAGCGTCTTGAGTTCATGGCTGCGCAGCCGTTTGATCAGTTTGGGCCAATCACGCACATCGCCCAAAGCCAGCAGGCCGTTGTCCCACAGGTACACATGGCTGGCGCCCAGCAGCTTCTGGGCTTCAGGTGTTTGCCGCAGCTTGTCCGCCAACGGTTCATAGCGGCCCTGCTCCACCAGCCACTGGCGGTAGCGCTTGGCGCCAGCCAACGGGTCGGCATCGCCCAGGGACAGCCGCAGCGTCATCGGCGCATCAGGCGCCAGCGGGGTGAATTCATGGGCCGCGGAGAGGGCCAGGCCGTTGCCGTCGGCTTGCCATTTCAAGCGGTTGTTGTAGGGGTTGGTCAACAGCCAGCTCAACGTGAAGCCACCGTGATCCACGCCCCACAGCGGCAGGCTCAGGTCCTGGGTGGTATTGAACTCACCCCGCTCCAGCAGAAACGCCTTCCAGATCGCATTGCCGGCAGGCACGTAATGCCCCTCGGCCAAGGGCCAGATCAACCCTCGCCCCATGGCCTCGGCAGGCTGGCGCAGCAGGGCCAGTTCACCGGGCTCGCGGGCGTTGATGGTCAGGACCAGGTCGCGCTGCTCCAGGCCGGCGCTCAGGCGATAGGCGCCGTTGTCCCATTGCCAAGTGGCTTGGTCAGGCGTGTTCTGCAGTTGGCTGACGGCATGCGCGGCCACACCGCTGGATGCCTGCACCGAGGCCTGCCCTGCAGGTGTCACGCGCAGCGCCAGCGTGGCGGGGTCGAGTTCGACGCGCCACAAGGCGTTTTCCAGTACGGTGGCGGCGAAGGCACGCGGTGCAAGGAGCAACGCGCAAAACAGCAAGGTGAAACGCAGGCACTGCATGAGGACCGACCTGGGTTTGGAATGAGGACCAGAGGGTACAGCATGCACTCGCGAGCCAGGACGACATGGGGATTTTTCAGAAACTTCACACAGCCTCAACCAGAATGAAGTTCCAAGTGTGGGAGCTGGCTTGCCTGCGAAAGCGACAGTTCAGTCACAGATGCTGCGACTGACGCACCGCCTTCGCGGGCAAGCCCGCTCCCACAGGGGATCTGCGCTTAACTGGCAGCCCCTCTCTCAGTGTTAATCCTGTTGTGGCTGATGTTTCTGTTTCGGCTCGCGGATCTTGTACCAGGCCACATACAGCGCCGGCAGAAACAGCAACGTCAGCAACGTCGCAATGATGATCCCGCCAATCATCGCGTAGGCCATCGGCCCCCAGAACACCTCCCGCGCAATCGGGATCATGCCCAGGCTCGCCGCCGCAGCCGTCAGCAGAATCGGTCGACGCCGGTGTTCGGTGGCTTCCACCACCGCATCCCACGGCGTGTAGCCGGCCTCTTCGTACTCGTGGATCTGTGTGACCAGAATCACCGAGTTGCGGATGATGATGCCGATCAGCGCCAGGATCCCCAGGATCGCCACAAAGCCCATGGGCGTACCCGTGGGGATCAACGCCAGCACCACGCCGATCAGCCCCAATGGCGCGACGCTGGCCACCAGGAACATCTTCTGCACGCTGTGCAACTGGATCATCAGGAAGGTGGCCATCAGGAACAGCATCAACGGCACCACCTTGGCGATAGGTCCCTGAGCCTTGCCACTTTCTTCCACAGTGCCACCGGTGGCGACTTTATAGCCCACCGGCAAGCCCTCGCTGAATTTCTCGATGGTCGGCGCCAACTGTTTGACCAGGTCGGTCGGCTGCATCTCATCGCGCACCGCGGCCTTGATGGTAATCGTCGGCTTGCGGTCACGACGCCACACCAGCGGCTGCTCCAGTTCGTAACGCACCGTGGCGAACGCCAGCAATGGAATCGAGGTGCCGTTGGGCGTGACGATCTGCAGGTTCTGCAAGGTTTCCGGCGTACCGCGCTCGGCATCCTCGGCGCGGCCGACCACGTTGATCAGGTAGATATCGTCGTGCACCTGGGTCACCGCCGCGCCGCTGACCACGCTGTTCATCAACTGCGCCACGTCTTCCGACGAAAGCCCCAGTTGCCGCGCCTTGTCCTGGGCGATGTCGACGCGCAGGACTTTGCCCGGCTCGTTCCAGTCGTAGATGATCTCGCCCAGGTGGGTGTTCTGATCCAGCAAGGTCGCCAGTTCAATGGCGTGTTTGCGCACCTGGTCGATGTCTTTGCCGGACACGCGGTACTGGATCGGCCGCCCTACCGGCGGGCCCATTTCCAGCGGCTGCACGTAGCTGCCGATACCGACAAAATCATCGCGCAAGCGTTGTTGCAGGCGTGCTATCAGGGCGCCACGCTCCTCCAGGCCCTTGCTCACAATCACCAGTTGCGCGTAGTAGGGGTTTTCCAACTGCTGGTCCAGAGGCAGGTAGAAACGGATCGCGCCCTGGCCGATGTAGGTGCTCCACCGGGCGATGTCCGGGTCGTCCTTGATGATCGCTTCGAGGCGGTCAACGGCCTTGCGCGTCTCGTTGATCGAGGCGTTTTGCGGCAGGTTCAGGTCGACGAGGATTTCCGGACGGTCCGACGACGGGAAGAACTGGTTCTGCACAAATTGCATGGAAAACACCGAGGCCACGAACAGCGCCACGGTGATACCGATCGCCCACCAACGGTTGCGCATGGCCCACAGCATGCCGCCATTGAAGGCACGGCCAATGCGCCCCGGCTCGGCGTTGTGCGGTTTCACATTGGCGCTGAGGATATGCACGCCGATCACCGGCGCAAACAGCACCGCCACCACCCACGACACCAGCATCGCCACGGCAATCACCGCGAACAAGGTAAAGGTGTACTCGCCCGCCGAACTGGCGTTGAGGCCAATCGGCACGAAGCCGGCGACGGTCACCAGCGTGCCGGTGAGCATCGGGAACGCCGTGGACGTATAGGCGTATGTCGCCGCCTGCTCCTTGGTTTCGCCTTTTTCCAGGCGCGTGATCATCATCTCCACGGTGATCATCGCGTCATCCACCAGCAGGCCGAGGGCGATGATCAACGCGCCCAGCGACACGCGCTGCATGGTGATGCCGCTGTATTCCATGAACACGAATACCAGCGCCAGCACCAACGGAATCGAGCACGCCACCACCAACCCGGCGCGCATGCCGAGGCTGATAAAGCTCACCACCAGCACGATGATCACCGCCTCGAACAATGCGCTGGTGAAGCCGCCGACCGCCTCTTCCACCACTTCGGCCTGGTCTGACACCTTGTGCACGCCGACGCCCACCGGCAGGTCGGCGGTCAGCTCGTCCATGCGCCCGTGCAGGGCCTCGCCGAACGACTGGATATTGCCGCCCTTCTGCATGGCGATGGCCAAGCCAATCGCTGGCTTGCCGTTGAAGCGAAACATCGGCCGCGCCGGGTCCACATAACCACGGCTGATGTCGGCAATATCCGCCAGCCGGTAGAAACGGTCATTGAGGCGCAGGTTGACGTTGGCCAGGTCTTTCTCCGAGGCGAACTGCCCGGAGGTGCGCACGGAGATGCGTTCCGGCCCGGCCTCGATCACCCCGGCGGGGGTCACGGCGTTTTGCGATTGCAGGCTTTGCACGACCTGGCGCTGATCAATCCCCAGGGCCGCGAGTTTGCGCGTGGAGAAATTCAGGTAGATCACTTCGTCCTGCTGGCCGATCATCTCGACCTTGCCCAGCCCCGGTACCGAACGGATTTCGGCGCGCACCTGCTCCACGTAATCACGCAACTGGCGCATCGACAGGCCATCGCCGGTAAAGGCATACACCGAGCCGAACACGTCACCGAATTCATCGTTGAACGACGGCCCCTGCAAACCCTGGGGGAAGGTGCCGCGGATGTCATCGATCTTCTTGCGAACCTGGTACCAGATCTCCGGGATGGCCTTGGCGCTGGTGGTGTCCTTGAGGAACACGAACACCGTGGACTCGCCCGGCCGGGTGTAGCTCTTCACGTAGTCGAGGGAATCGAGCTCTTCGAGTTTTTTCTCGATGCGGTCGGTGACCTGCTTGAGGGTTTCTTCCTGGGTCGCGCCCGGCCAGCGGGTCTGGATCACCATGGTCTTGATGGTGAACGACGGGTCTTCTTCACGGCCCAGGTTCATGTACGAGAACACGCCCATCAGCAGCGCGACGAACATCAGGTACCAGACGAAGGACTGATGCTTGAGGGCCCAGTCGGATAAGTTGAAGCTCCCTTTCATCGCGGGCTGTCCTCGTCAATTTTGACTTTTTGCCCAGGTTTCAGGCTGTTCACGCCGGCAGTGACAATGCGCTCGCCGGGTTTGACGCTGCCATTGAGCAAGGCGCTGTGAGCATCACGGCTGATAACCGTGACCTCGCGGGGTTGCACGGTCTGGCTCTGGGTGTCGAGCAGCCAAATACGGGTCTTGCCGTCGACTTCCTGCAAGGCGCTCAAGGGCAGTTCGATACGCGGGGCGATGGCGGTGCTCAAAGTCACGCTGATTGCCGTGCCCAGGCGGAACGCCGGCGGGGTTTCGGCCAGGCTAAGGCGTGCGCGACGGGTGCGCGTGGCGCTTTGGGCCTGAGGCTCGATCTCACGCACCACGGCAGTGGTGTGCACGCTGGGGTCCAGTTGCCCGGCGACCAGGAACACCACATCGGCAGGCAAGCGTTCAGCCAGGCCGGCGGGCAGGTCGATCACCGCTTCCTTGATGTCCGGACGGGCCAGGGTCACCACCTGCTGGCCGGCGCTGACCACCTGGCCGGCCTCGGCATTCCAGGCGGTGACGATGCCGGCATGGTCGGTGCGCAGTTCTGCGTAGTTGAGCTGATCCTTGGCCTGGTTGACCGATGCACGGGCCTGGTCGAGGGTCGCCTGGGTGGTTTTCAAGTCGGTCTGGGCCACATCCAACTGGGCCTGGGCGCCGACGCCACGGTTGAACAGTTCCTGTTGCCGCCGAGCGTTGGCCTGGGCGTTGATGAACTGCGCCTGTACGCGCGCCAGGTCGCCCTGGGCAGCGCGCAATTGGTTCTGCTGGTCGGTGGGGTCAAGCACGGCGAGCAGGGCGCCCTTCTCCACTTCGGCGCCGACATCCACGGCGCGACGGGCGATGCGGCCCGGCACACG
Source organism: Pseudomonas sp. PA-1-6B (assembly GCF_021609545.1). Lineage (NCBI taxonomy): Bacteria > Pseudomonadati > Pseudomonadota > Gammaproteobacteria > Pseudomonadales > Pseudomonadaceae > Pseudomonas > Pseudomonas sp. PA-1-6B. Next base: position 20,557 of record NZ_WJZM01000059.1, on the reverse strand, counting down.
GAAACCCAGGTTGCTTTCATAGCGGGCCTGGATGGTGCCGGCGAAACGACCGAGGTTTTCCTGGTCTTCAGCCTTCACTTCCATGGACAGCACCGGGCGTATGGGTTCGGGCGGCGCCTCTTCCTTGGAGCAGGCCATCAGCAACAGGCTGGCGGCGACAATGAGCGTCAATTGCTTCATGGCTGCGCTCCGGGCTGGGCGATCTCGACGACCATGCCGGGGTGCAGCAATTGCCCACCGGCTATCACGACTTTTTCACCGCCTTTGAGGCCCTCGCCGATGATCACTTTGCCGGTGAGGTAGCGCGCCACGGTGACCTTGTGCAACTGCGCCTTGCCTTCGCCGTCCACCAGCCACACGGCTGGCTCGTTGAGGTCTTTGGTCAGGGCTGACCAAGGCAGCTCGATGCTCGCCTTGGCCGGGCCATTGGCGGTGGCGCTGACCACCGACCCCAGCTCCATGCCCTTGGGCAGGCTTTGCAGGGCGATCTTCACTTGGACGGTGCCGGTATTGGCGGCCACGGCGGGCGTGACTTCGCGGACTTTGCCCACGGCCTTGATGCTCGGGTTGTCCAGCAGGCTCACCGTAATCGGCGCGTCGGGCGGCGGCTCCACCAGCAAGGACTCATACACGTTGAACACGGCGTCACGTTCGCCATCGCGGGCGAGGCTGAAGATCGGCACGGTGGCCTGTACCACTTGGCCGACTTCGGCCTGACGCGCGGTGATGATGCCCGGGGCATCGGCAATCAGCGAGGTGTAGCCCAATTGTTCGCGGGCATTGGCCAACTGCGCCTGGGCAGCGGCCAGGGCACTTTGGCTGCTGCGCAGCGCGGCCTGGGCGGCGTCATATTCGCTGCGGCTGGTATAGCCTTTGGGCAAGAGTTTTTCCTGGCGCACAAAGGCGGCGGCGGTCTGCTTGACCCGCGCCTGTTCGGCCACGACCTGGGCCTGGGCCGAATCAACATTGGTTTGCAGGTCCTTGGGGTCGAGCTTGGCCAGGACTTGCCTGGCCGTGACGCGGTCGCCCACGTCGACCATGCGCTGGATAATCTTGCCGCCCACGCGAAAGGACAGATCGGTTTGCACCCGCGCCTGGATATCACCCGTCAGCGTCACCGCCGCGGCAAAATCCGCCGACTGCACGGTCTGCACGAACACCCGCGAATGCTGCTTGGGCTCGGCTTTGTCCTGGCCACAGCCGCTGAGCAGCGCCAGGAGGCCAAGGCTGAAAATAAATGTCGAGGTGCGACCGCCCATGCAGGCTCCTTTTGCGTGATGCCGACGTTCAAGTGTGTATGCGACTGTGAGCTTAGATCAGGGTTCCTTATCTGCATGGAGGATCCCATACTCCAATGGTTCCCATGCTGGCTAAATACACATGCTTAAAACCCTCGCGGTGGCCAATTACCGCTCGATCAACAAATTGGTGGTGCCCCTGGACCGGCTGAACCTGGTGACCGGGCCCAATGGCAGCGGCAAGTCCAACCTGTATCGCGCCCTGCGCCTGCTGGCCGAAACTGCCCAGGGTGGGGTGATCAATGCGCTGGCCCGTGAAGGCGGGCTGGATTCGACCTTCTGGGCCGGGCCGGAAACCATCACCCGGCGTATGCGCAGCGGCGAAGTGCCGGTCGAATCCAACGTGCGCCAAGGCGTCAAACGCCTGCGCCTGGGCTTTGCCGCCGAGGACTTCAGCTACGCAATCTCTTTGGGCTTACCCGAAAAAACCCTCTCGGCCTTCAAACTGGACCCCGAAGTAAAAAAGGAATGCATCTGGGCCGGCCACATCTACCGTCCGGCCAGCCTGCTGGTGCAGCGCTCAGGGCCGATGGTGCGTGCCCGCGAAGGACGTACGTGGGATGTCCTGGCGCAGCACACACCGAACTACAACAGCCTGTTCGACCAGGTCGGCAGCCTGCGTGGCTCGCCGGAAGTGCTGCTGTTGCGTGAAAGCATTCGTGGCTGGCGCTTTTACGATCATTTCCGCAGCGACGTGGACGCGCCAGTGCGCCAGCCACAGTTGGGCACGCGCACGCCGGTGTTGCACCACGATGGCCGCGATCTGGCGGCTGCGTTGCAGACCATCCGCGAGATTGGTGATCCCGAGGCGCTGCAACGCGCCGTGAGCGATGCATTCCCGGGGGCGAGTCTGCACATTGAACCGTTGCAGGGCGGACGCTTTGCCATTGAGTTCTATCAGGAAGGCTTATTGCGCCCGTTGTCGGCGGCGGAGCTGTCGGACGGCACCCTGCGCTACCTGCTGCTGATCGCCGCGCTGCTGACTCCACGGCCACCGACCATGATGGTGCTGAACGAGCCGGAGACCAGCCTGCATCCCGACCTGTTGCCGGCACTGGCGCGCTTGATTATCCAGGCGTCGAAGCAGTGCCAGGTGTGGGTGGTGTCCCATGCCAGCCGCTTGATTGCGGCCTTGCAGCAGGATGAGGGGTGTAATTCGATTGTGTTGGAGAAGGTGTTGGGGGAGACACGGATTGTGGGGCAAGGGATGCTGGATGGGCCGGCCTGGCACTGGCCGGAGTAGGCGTTGCCTGCACCGGCCTCTTCGCGAGCAAGCCCGCTCCCACATTTTGATGTGTGAATACATTCAAAGGTGGGAGCTGGCTTGCCTGCGATAGCGATCTCAGCCCTGCCACTTACCACCCTCAACAATCACACTCTCAGGCTTGGTGTCATCGCTCAGTTCTTTTCGCACATATTGGTCATAAAGCTTGAGCAGAAACTTCTCCTCGCCCAGCTTCGCAAGCTCGGCATTCACCCAGTCGCGCAACTCGGTATTGCCCTTCTTCACCGCCGGGGCAATCGGGGCTTCATCACCCAGTTTTTCTTCCAGCACGCGGTAGCCAGGGTTCTGCTTGGCCCAGCTGAACAGCACCAGGTTGTCTTGCGCATAGGCATCCCCACGGCCAGCCGACAGCGCCTGCAGCGACTCGGAGTTCTTCTCGAACTTGAGCAGCTTCCAGTCCGGATGGTTCTTGGTCAGCCAGATATCAGCCGTGGTGCCGGTGGTGACGATGGTCGTGCGAGTGGCCAGGTCATCCAGGCTTTTGACGGCGCTGTCATTCGGCACCAGAGCCTGCACCGCGACTTTCAGGTTGGGGTTGGTGAAGTCCACCGCTTCCTTGCGTTCAGGCGTCACGGTCATGTTGGCGAGAATCAGGTCGACCTTGTCGCTTTGCAGGAAGGGAATGCGGCTGGCCGGTTCCACGGCGACAAACTCCACCTTGTTTTCATCGCCCAGCAGGTCCTTGGCGAATTGCCGGCCGATGTCGGTATCGAAGCCGACATAACGACCCGCTTCGTCCACAAAACCGAATGGCGGCTTGTCGGTAAACACGCCGACAATCAGCTTGTCCCGCGCTTTGATTTTGTCGATGTAGCTCACAGCCGCGGGTTTTACCGGCTCTTCGGCCTTTTTATCGCAGCCGGCCAGCAAGGCGACGGCAAACAGTGGCAGCAGTAACTTTTTCATATCAGCTCCAGTTCCTTGATCTTTTTGGGCAGTGTTGAAACAAAGGAGAACTTCTCCAGGAACTGCTGCGCGCGTGCGGTCTGCGGGTTCGTAAAGAATGCCTCGGGGGTGTTGTGTTCGAGGATGCGACCGGCCTCCATGAACACCACACGGTCGGCGACGGCGCGGGCGAAGGCCATTTCGTGGGTAACGATCAGCAGGGTCATGCCATCGCGGGCCAGGTCCTGGATCACTTCCAGCACTTCCTTGACCATCTCCGGGTCGAGGGCCGCGGTGACTTCGTCAAACAGCATGACCTGGGGGTTCATGCACAACGAGCGGACGATGGCGATGCGTTGTTGCTGGCCACCGGAAAGCTGGCGTGGGAAGGCGTCGCGCTTGTCGGCAAGGCCCACGCGCTCCAGCAATTTTTCCGCCTGCTCACGAGCCTCGCGGGGGTCGCGCTTTTGCACTTTGAGCGGGCCGAGCAGGATGTTGTCGAGCACGCTCATGTGCGGGAACAGGTGGTAGCTCTGGAACACCATGCCAATGTCCTGGCGTACCTGGCGCCAGTCGGTGGTTTTATCCAGCAGCTCTTTACCGGCGAACCGCAGACTGCCGCTGTGTGCCACTTCCAACCCGTTCAAACAACGCAGCAAAGTGCTTTTGCCACAGCCGCTGGGGCCGAGGATCACCACCACTTCGCCGCGTTGCACGCTCAGGTCGATGCCCTTGAGCACCTGCGCCTCGCCGAAGAATTTGTTGAAACCCTGAAACTCGATCAATGCGCTCATGCTTGGGCCCAGCGCCGTTCCAGCACCTTGGAGGCGGCTGACAACGGGTAGCAGATAAAGAAGAAAAACAGAAACAGCGCGCCGTAGATCAATACCGACTCATAGGTACGCTCGATGATTTGCTGGCCGACCTTGATCACATCCACCACGCCGATCAGCACCGCCAGGGAGCTGGTCTTGATGATGCGCGTGTACACATTGATGGTCGGCGGCGTCATGCGCTTGAGGGCCTGGGGCAGCAGTACATAGCCGTACAACTGCGGGCCGGACAGGCCAATCGACAAGCCCGCTTCGCGCTGGCCACGGGGCAGCGAATGCAACGCGCCACGCACCACTTCGCCCACCTCGCTGGCGCCCCACAACGACAGCACCAGCACCGCGCACCAGAAACTGGGGATGCTCAGACCGAAGAAGATCGGCACGCCAAAAAACAGCAGGTACAACCACACCAGCACCGGAATGGCGCGAAACAGCTCCAGGTAGACCCGCAGCACGCCGTTGATCGCCTTGTTATTCAAGGTGCGCAGCACGCCGTAGAGCACGCCGCCAACCGTACTGAAGGCGATGCTCAAAAACGAAATCGACAGGGTTTGCGCAGCGCCCTTGCCCAGTTGCGGCAACGACACCCACAACAACTCAAGACCCGAACTGGCCATGCTGGAGCCTCCTTTCCAGGCGGCTGAGCAACAGCGACAACGGCAGGAACAACAGCACGCAAATCAGCGTCAGCACAGCGAGCATTTCGTAGGTTTTGTAGTAGAGGGCGATGTAGCTCTTAGTGGTGTAGAGAATTTCCGGCACCGCCACCGCCGACACCACGGTGGTTTCCTTGAGCAGAAAAATGAAATTGGCGAACAACGCCGGCAGGCTGAGGATACCGGCCTGGGGCAGGATCACGTGGCGCAGCAGTTGCCAGTCGGACAGGCCAATGGACTTGCCCGACTCGATTTGCGCCAGCGGCACCGCTTCCACACCGGCGCGCAGTACTTCGGTGAGGTAGGCGCCGCCCAGAAAGGTCATGGTGATGATCGCCGCCCAGAACCCGGAAATATTGAAACCCAGGGCCGGTAGCGCGAAATAGACGAAGAACAGTTGGATCAACAACGGCGTGTTACGCGCCAGCTCCACATAGAGCGCCACCAGGCGCGACAGGTAAGGCGTGCGAAACACCAGCAGCGCAGCGTTGATCAGCGCCACCAGCAAGGACGTGGCAATGGCGATCAGGCCGACTTGCAGCGTGACACCCACGGCCTTGAGAAACGCCGGCAGCGTGCTGAGGATAAAAGCGAAATCGAAGGTCATGTGCAGTCCATATCGCCGCATGGGTAATGCCGCTAGCGCAGTCCGTTCCGACGTGGATAACGTCGGGTAGCGCAAACTTTAAAGGTATAAAAATCAAATTTTAAATACCTAGATAGCATATTCATATCACCAAAAAACTTACCTCTGTGGGAGCTGGCTTGCCTGTATTTCAGATAAAAAAACGCCGACGCTGTAGTAGCCGTCGGCGTTGAAACCTTGAAGGGGGTTTTGGCTTACATCAGAACGCTGGCACCACCGCGCCGTTGTACTTCTTCTCGATGAAAGCTTTGACTTCCGGGCTGGTCAGGGCCTTGGCCAACTTCTGGATAGCATCGCTGTCCTTGTTGTCCGGGCGGGCCACCAGGAAGTTTACGTAAGGTGATTTGGCGTCTTCGATGATCAGCGCGTCCTTGGCCGGGTTCAGGCCAGCTTCCAGGGCGTAGTTGGTGTTGATCACATCCAGGTCAACCTGATCCAGCACGCGTGGCAGCAGCGCCGATTCCAGCTCTTTGAATTTGAGGTTTTTCGGGTTGTCCTTGATGTCCTTTGGCGTGGACAAGGCGTTGGTCGGGTCTTTCAGGGTGATCAGACCGTTCTTCTGCAGCAGCAACAGGGCGCGGCCGCTGTTGGAGCCTTCGTTCGGAATGGCCACGGTGGCGCCATCTTTGAGCTCAGAGATATTTTTGATTTTTTTCGAGTAACCACCGATGGGTTCGACGTGCACGCCCACAACGGTGACCAGGTTGGTGCCCTTGCCCTTGTTGAAGTTTTCCAGGTACGGCAGGGTCTGGAAGTAGTTGGCGTCCAGGCGTTTCTCAGCGACTTGCACGTTCGGCTGTACGTAGTCGGTAAAGACTTTGATCTGCAGGTCCACACCTTCCTTGGCCAGGGTCGGCTTGATCAGCTCGAGGATTTCGGCGTGGGGAATTGGCGTAGCAGCCACCACCAGTTTCTCATTGGCCTGGGCAAAGCCAGCAGTCAGGGCAGCCGCCAGAGCGGTAAACAACAGAACCTTTTTCATGCAATGTCCTTCTAACGACCGTTTTTATGTGAGGTGCCAGCGAAGTGCTATCGCGGCGTGGAAAGGACAATACCTAGATTTTTTATTCCCGAACAATATCTTTTATTCACGTTGATATTCCATTTTGCTCATACAGGAATTTACGCACCGATTCCTGCTCGGCCGGGCTGGCGCTGGCCAAAATTCGTCGCACTTGCTCCAGTGGTGTGCCTGCCGTCGGTAGGTTCAAATGCTCGGGCAAGATTTCATCGCCACTACTCACCAGCAAGGCAAAGTGAATGACGTTTTCCAGTTCGCGGGTATTACCCGGCCACGTGTGGTGTTCCAGCACCTGCTGGGCGGCGTCGCTGATCAGTGGCACCGGCAGGTCCAGGCGCTGGCTGTAGATGCCGAGGAAATATTCGGCCAGGGACAAGATATCCCCCACCCGCTCTCGCAACGCCGGCAGGTCCAACCGGCCCTCACTCAAATAATGGAACAGACGCTCATGAAACTTGCCCACGGCCACGGCCTGGGCCAGGTCGATGCTGGTAGCGGCCACAAGGCGTACATCGACCGGGCTCGGCTGTTGGGCACCAACACGGGTGACTTCATGGTTTTCCAAAGCCGCGAGCAATTTCACCTGGATCGGCAGCGGCAAGTCGCCGATCTCATCCAGGTACAAGGTGCCGCCATTGGCCGAGCCGAACCAACCCGCCCGGCTGCTCGCCGCGCCACTGTGACTGCCGGCGGCATAGCCAAACAACTCGGCATCGGCATAGGTGGGGCTGATGGCGCCACAGTTGACCGAGACAAACAGGCCAGTACGGTCACTGCCACGGTGGATATGCCGTGCCAGCAGTTCTTTACCGCTACCGGTCTCGCCGCGGATCAGCACAGGCAAGGCACGTGGTGCGAGGCTTTCCAGCTCTTCGCGCAGTTGGCGTGAGCGTGGGTCGACAAACACCAGAGCTTTGGCGCGAATACTCAGTGGACTCTTTTCCGCGTCCGGGAAGGTCAGCAATGGCTGGCCGAAGGTTTCATGCAGACTCATGGCAGGCTCCCGCCCCAATCCACTCAGGGACGGGGCGTTGAAAAAATATTAGGCGCTGCGCCGAGCGTGGTGCTCGAGGCGATGTTGCAGGCGATAGAGGTAAGCAAACCCTTGCTCCCAGCGCCGGTGGCCGGACTTCACATTGATATGCCCCGCGCCCGACAAGATGCCGGCTTCGGCGCCCCACTGACGCGCCAGTTCCAGAGCCCTGGGGGCGCTTACGGCACTGTCGTTGTCGGAGCTGACCACCTGGCTGGGAAATGGCAGCAGGTCAGTTGGAATAGGGGCAAAATTGCGCAGTGCAGGGGCACACGCAGGGCGTTCGACATCCGCCGGTGCCACCAGCAACGCGCCGCGTACCTGCCGCAAGAAGTGCACGGGGGCAGTGGCGGCCCAATGGGTGACGGTGATGCAACCCAGGCTATGCGCGATCAGGATGACCGGCGTGCTGTCGGCAGCGATGGCCTCGGCCAGTGCGGCGACCCAATCCTCGCGACGCGGCGTCAGCCAATCGGCCTGTTCCACCCGTGCGCTGTTGGGCAAGCTCTTCTGCCAATGGGTTTGCCAATGATCTTCTGGCGATCCTTGCCAGCCCGGCACGATCAGATAACGAATCGACTCGCTGTGCATGGGTGTGCCCTCCTGCCGCGTTTAACGTTGCTGGTCAGTATAGGGTGAGGTTCACACGCCAATAAGGAATAAAAAAGAATTTATTAATAACCAAAAGGAATTTGCGCCTTTTTCAGAACTTGCTTTTACCAAGCCCTTCATTAAAACCGGCCATTGCGCCTCTGCCACCGCGGCGCAATGACCGAGCCAACCTCAGCGAGAATGATGCATAGAGTGTTCCGAGCCGATAGCAACTCCGAACTTATGGTTCATCGCCATATAATAATCACGCACTTGTGTAAGTTTTTCCGCATATGCTTGCGGAAGTAAAATACGCGCATTCAACAGATCCGTCAGTTCCTCAACTTCTGAAAAAAATCCATACTCTTTTTGCGCCAATACATCACCAAACATTCTCGGCCCAGTGATCTCGAAAATTTTCTTTTCATACTCGTTATAAATTTGCCGCTCTGCGGCTGTCGAATTTTCCTTCAGAAAGGGACGATTAGCGTTCAGCCATTCTTCGTTTGCCTTGAATCGCTCATACGCTGTCTCCAGAATCTCGTCAAATACAGGGTTGTCTGGATGGCTGGCAAAATTACTGGTGTTGAAGCCATTGAAGTTCGTAGGTTCGTAAGTAACCGGCACGTTCATCAAGATATCATTAGGCGTGGCTTTCAATGTGACCTCGCCCACATTAAAGGTCAGTGCATCATCCGTATCCAGATAGATACCGCCGTACTTTTTCATTAGCACCGCGCGCATGACGTCCGATGACGCCGCTAAATTCTGCCCACGCCCTGAACGGAAAAACTGATACATCTCGCCGTATTGACCTGCATTCAGAGCCTGAAAACTTTCATCGGCCTTTAAATCATGTACTTCAAGCCCGCCCACTTTATGATCCAACGCTGAATGTATTTTCTGAAAAGTATCCGCGTCATTGGCATCAACGTGAACAATCGATTTATACCCGGGGCTTTTCCGGGAATTTTCCATAATATTATTGAGTAGATTTTCCGGCATTTCATTGCCGGCCCAGAAATAGTGGATCACTTTCGGCACCTCTGTAGCGCCGGACGGCAGTACCGGCATCCTCGGTAGTTTCAGTACTTTGGTTGTCATCGAAGCCGGCGCATTTTTACTGGCCTCAATCGCTTCGGCTTGAGTGCCACCCAGCCACCGTCCTTGACCTTTGCGCCAATAAAAGATGTCGTTCACCTGACCATTGGCCTGGAGCCCGCGCCAAAGACCCGCTTCGACGTCATACGTAACTTTGGTACCGTATTGACCGACATAAACCATATAGTCTTTCCCGATCATGCGCCTCACGTCATCCATGGGAACCCTGACCTCCTCAAGAATCACTGGAGGTGAGACGGGCCCCATCGGGTATCCGATATGCCCATTGACACGTTGTGGTGGCCTGAAGAATGGGCGCGCTTGTTCAGTCACTTGAGCAGGTGTGCGGGTTGCAGCATCAACCCCTGCTGCAACGCCACCGCCGGACACCCTCTCTGTCAGCGCTTTCGCCAGTGGTGCCCCCGCGTGAGTGGCCAACGGCGGTACGGCGTTCAACACGCCAAACACAATGCGGTCGGAAGCCGTTGCTTTTCCCTGGACGGCATCATCAATACCGATACCTGTCTCGGCAGCCCCGGCGGCCAGGAAGAAAACATCCAGCCCTATAGCGACTTCGGGCATCACCAGCGCCAGGGGCGTCATGAACATGGCGACCTTGGTAGCCTCTTCCACGACATGCAGCACCTGGTTCTTGGTGTAGTCCCCGTCACTGACAATCGCATTGTCAGCGTCCGAATAGGACCGTGCTTTTTGCCGAACCTTGACCGCTTCGAAAGGATCGCCGTGCAACTGCTCAACAGCGATGAAACGATCCGGCACCCAACCGTTGAGGCTCGCAAGGAAAGCATTGCCTGATGCCTGCGCATCGGACCAGTTTCCCATCCCTTGCAGGGTCTGACGTACGCCGTCTGAAAACGTTCTGTCAGCTTGATCCTTGAGGGAAAAGTGCGTCAACAAGGACGCGCGCTTTACGGGGTCCGAGGCTTGCCCGGCCAGCCACGTTGTCATTTGCTGCGGATTATCGAAGCGATGTATTGGCGAGGAGTTGCCAGGGATGTAAAGCAACGTCAACTGGGTTTTCCGATCGGTCACACACATCAAGTCGGTCGACTCAAACCCATTGATGCTCAGCAGGCCGATGTTCAGATCCGGGTCCTTTACGGCAGGCCCTTCAAAATCCTGGACCGTCAGCTTGGACCAATCCTTTTGCGCAACAGGCCCCAACGCCCGCTGGGCGAGTGCCGTCTCGGCAGGGCCAAGGCTCCCTTCCAGGCGCTGCAGATTGATGGCTTTGACAAACGAGATTTTACTCAATGCCGTATAAGATTCGCTGTGCTTGTCCCAAAACCCATCAAGGGTTTTCTTATACAGTTGGGTCCGGTCTGTATCCCAGACTAATGCCTTGAAGTCATCCACCGGTATGGAAACGCGGGTGTCGGCGTTATAGGGGGCATCGCCCGGCGCACTGGGCTCCCTATAAATACCTTGTCGAGTGTTTGCTTCCTGCACCCAACCGTCAATCTGGTTGTAAATATATATCGCTGGCGAAAAGTACTTGCCAATCTTTACAAACCAGCTTTCATCTTTCTTAATTGTTACATCTTGCCTGTTTTTCAATGCCGCTTGTGTCAGGGTGATTTTTTCTACCACCTCTTTTTCATCCTCACTGTCATCTTTAAATGTCACCAGATAGGTTTTATCCGGATCAACATCCACACCCCATTGCTGCTTTATCTTTGCAGATAAAATACTGGAAATTTCGTTTTCGGGCGTTACAAAGTCGGCGGTTTGCTTACTGATATAAGATTCTAAACGAGCGTTTTTCTTCAATGACGAGTTGCTCCCGCCTCCTGGTATAGGTAGTGCTTCAGCACCCTGCAGTAAACTCTGTTTTCTCTTATAGTCAGCCAGCGTGGGCAAGATACAGGCAGATGGATGTCGCAGGCCGGCCATACGATTGTTCGAAGATGCCATTACCGCAGGCTTTTCTTCAGGCTTTTCAACCGTTAAATGGGGATTAACGAACGTATTCACGACTTGGACAGGAACGCGTATAGACATGCAATTACTCCATTAATTAAATCACTCTATGCGCTGACCAGAATAAGCATGCGGCCGAGAATTGCACGCTCGGAAACATGTAAATTCTTTTCCTGTGCAACATCTGTAAACATGTAATGCTTAAATAAAAAAAGGCCGCACCCTGCCAAGGAAAGCGGCCCAAAAACTGTCGAGACTTTTTGAAACTAACGTGCAGTGATCACCGACAACTTGGTTATGCCCGCACGCTCAATCGACGCCATGGCTCGTGCCACTTCGCCGTAGTTCACTCCATCGTCAGCCTGCAGTTGCACCCGCACATCGGGGTCCTTGGCCTTCGCCGACTGCAGGTTGAACTCCAGCAGATCCGGCTGGATTTCGTCCTTGTTGATAAACAATTTGCCGGCGCCATCAATGCTCACCACCAGCGGGTCCTTTTGCTCAACCGGCGCCACGGCCTGGGTCTTGGGCAGGTTGATCGGGATCGAGTTGGTCAACAGCGGCGCGGTGACGATAAACACCACCAGCAGCACCAGCATCACGTCCACCAGCGGCGTGACGTTGATCTCGCTCAGCACCTCATCACTGTCTTGCGTGGAGAAGGCCATGTCAGGACGCCTCCTTCACTTTCTGCGGGCTGCCGACGCCGGCCTTGATCAGCGCTGGGTGCAACAGCACGCGGAACGCGTTTTTCTGCGCCAGGCTGTAGAAGTCGTGGGCAAAGTCTTCCAGGTCTGCCGCCGTCAGCTTCAGGCGGCGCAAAAAGTAGTTGTAGACCAGCACCGCAGGCACCGCGACGGCGATCCCCACGCCGGTCGCCACCAGTGCCGCGCCGATGGGCCCCGCCACGGTTTCCAGGCTGGCGGACCCGGCAGCACTGATCCCCTTCAGCGCTTCCATGATCCCCCACACGGTGCCAAACAGGCCGATAAACGGCGAGGTGCTGCCGATACTCGCGACCACAGCCAGACCGGTTTCCAGGGAGCGGCGCTCACGCACGATTTGCTGGCGCAGGGCGCGTTCGAGGCGGTCCTGGTGATTGATCGCCTGGCTCAAATCCGCAGCGTGGGTGGTATCGCCCACCTGGATCGCGGCATAGCCGGCCTGGGCTACACGGGCGGCGGCGCCAGGCTGGGTTTCGGCGAGTTCTGCGGCCGAGTCGAGGCTCGATGCCGCCCAGAACTGTTTGTGAAACTTGCGATCCTGGGCCTTGAGGCGACCGAACTGCACGCCCTTGAGCAAGGCCAGGCCCCAGGTGGCGACCGAAAAGGCCACCAGCAGCCAGATCACCGCGCTTTCGATGGATTCAAGTGGAGATGCCAATGCCATGATGTTTTCCCTCTGCGTCGCTGAATAATTAATGAATCTTGAAATCGATGGGCACGCTCACCCAGCCGTTCTGGGCCACATCGCCCTGTTTGGCAGGCACGAAACTCCAGCGCTTCACCGCCGCCAATGCCGCGTCATCCAACTGCTGGCGACCACTGCTTTTTTGCACCTGGATCTCACCCGGTTTACCGCTGGCCAGCACCTGCACCCGCAGCAACACCGTGCCTTCCCAACCGCGACGCTGAGCCAGTGACGGGTATTCCGGCGCCGGGTTTTTCAGGTACGCGGCGTTGGCCGAAGCAGGCGTCACCGGCGCTGGCGCCGCAGGTGCGGGCGGTGCAGGTGGCGCTGGCGTCGGTGGTGCAGGTGGCTGCTCGACGGCCTTGGGGGCCGGCTTGGGCTCAGGTTTAGGCACGGGCTTGGGCTTGGGTTTCGCAATGGGTTTGGGCGGCGCCGGCTTGGCCGCCAACTCATCCACCAGCGGCGGCGGGGGCTCGACCACAGGCGGAGGCGGTGGTGGTGTTATAGGCGGTGGCGGCTCAACCACCGGCGGCGCCGGCTGGGAAAATTCGATGGTCATCGGTGGAATTTCCGGCGGCACAATCGGCAGCACCGGCGTGGGTTTCTGGCTCACCCAATAGATCACTGCACCGTGCAGCGCCAACACCAGCAACCCGAGCAAAACCCCTTCGCGGCGGCTGGAAAAACGCTTCGGGGTCTTCTGCAGGCGCAATTGACCCAACGGCGCGCGATGCGGCCGGCCAAGGTCGACCAGCTCACCACTCGGTGCCTGACGCCACTGCGCCTCAGGTGCACTGGCGGCGGCCTGGACTTTGCCCATTGATTCACTCCCTGCGGTTTTGAAAAACCGACGGGCCAGCGTGAAGGCCCGTCGAGGGCTGAATCATCGGTGCCAGACATTTATCTCTTAAAGTAATCTTTAAAGTTATATATAGAACAAAAACGCATAAACAAAACAGCCGATTACGCCAAAGCCACGGGGTCCGTGGCCTGGCTTCAAGCCGTTGTTTTTCAATGCCTTAAAGGCATACAAAATATTCGGCAAAGGTATGGGCTCAGTGCGGGTTTCCACTGCACAACGCCAGCAATTCACCCAGCAAACTCTGGCCCGCTGCGCCCAAACCACTGCGGCCATACAGGGCCAACCGCACGCCATGAACAGGTGGCAAGCCACTCTCTGGGCCGAGTATGCGATGGCCCGGTTGCAATACCCGTTCTGGCAATAAACTGATGCCCAAGCCTGCCGCCACCGCCGAGCACACACTGGCCAGGCTGGCGCTGGAATAGCCGATGCGCCAACGCCAGCCGGCCCGTTCCAGATGATGCAGCATGTCGTTGCGATACAGGCCGCCCACGGGGAAAGCCACCAGCGGCAGCGGGTCGCGGCCCAGCGCCGGCGTGCTCAGGCTGTCGATCCAATACAAGGGCTCCGGCCACGACGCCACACAGTCGTCGCTGTCGCCCATCTGCTTGACCAGCAACACATCGAACTCACCGCCCCGGTACTGGCGCTGCAATTCGGGGCCCAGACCGCTGGTGACCTCCAGACGCACCCGTGGATAGGCCACCACAAACGCCGATAGCAGCGGCATCAGGCGCTCGGCGGCGAAATCCTCCGGCACGCCGAGGCGCAACACACCGTCGCTTTGCTGGTTGATCAGCACGTCGGCGGCTTCTTCGTGCAACGCGAGAATACGGCGCGCATACGCGAGCAGACGCTCACCCTCGGCGGTGGCCACTACCCGGCGCTGATCGCGGTCCAATAACTGACAGGCCACTGCGTCTTCCAGACGGCGGATCTGCTGGCTGACGGTGGATTGAGTCAAATGCAGGCGCTCGGCCGCCCGGGTGAAATTGCCGCAGTCCACCACGGCGACAAAGCTGCGCAACAACACGGGATCGAACAACGTCATCACCATTTCGTTTGCCACTGATTGGCATGTTTATATTTAATTTCAGCATACCTTGCTGGCTGACCATACTTCACCTTTCATCGCACCCCGGGGCCTTGTATGACCAACGATCAACCACACCTGCAACGCGCTATCGCCTTGGCCCGCGCCAACGTCGCCCAAGGTGGCCGCCCCTTCGGTGCGGTGCTGACGCGCAACGATGAGATGTTGGTGGAGGCCGTGAATGAGATCCACCTGACCCAGGACCCCACCGCCCACGCCGAGCTGCTGGCAATTCGCGCAGCGAGCCGGCAGTTGGGTGCACGCCTGGAAGGGTGCGTGATCTACGCCAGCGGCCAGCCTTGCCCGATGTGCCTGAGCGCCTTGTACCTGTGCGGCGTCGAGCGCGTAGTGTTTGCCGCCAGCAACGAAATGGCCGAGCCGTTCGGCCTGTCGACCGCAGCCATCAGCCAACAGGTTGGCTTGCCCATCGACGCGCAACGCCTGCCCATTCAGCACCTGCCCGATGCCGCTATGACTGCGCTGTATCACCAGTGGAAAACCCTGCATGACCCTGAATAAATCCCTCGCCGGCTGGGGCCTGCTGGTGGTGCTCGGCCTGAACCTGCGCCCCATCCTCAGTTCCATCAGCCCATTGCTCGGCGAGATTCGCCAGGCCACCGGCCTGAGCTTTCAGAGCAGCGCCCTGCTCACCAGCCTGCCGGTGATCTGCATGGGGTTGGTGGCACTGGTCGGCGTGCGCGTGGAGGCGCGCTTGGGCGAGCGTCGCGGTATCGCCCTGGGCTTGTTGATGATTCTGCTGGCGTGCCTGGCGCGCTGGTTGATGGGCCAGGCTTCGGCACTGCTGGTTACCGCGCTGCTTGGCGGTGCGGGTGTGGCGCTGATCCAGGCGCTGGTGCCGGCGATGATCAAGCGTGAATTCCATCACCGTGTGCCGGTGGCGATGGGCGTGTATTCGGCCTCGCTGATGGCCGGTGGCGGCCTGGCGGCGCTGCTCAGTCCGGTGGTAGCCACGCATTTCCAGCAATGGCAGGCAGGCCTGGGCGTGTGGCTCTTGCCGGCGCTGGGGGCATTGCTGCTGTGGGCCTGGCTGCCGCTGGGCGCCGCACGCAATCCACAGCAGGTACCTGCGTTCAAAGGGTTGCGCAACCGCCGCGCCTGGCTGCTGGCGCTGTATTTCGGCCTGGTCAATTGCGGCTACATGAGCATGGTCGCGTGGCTGCCGGCCTACTATCAGCAACTGGGCTGGGGCGTGCTGCCCAGCGGGTCGTTGCTGGCATTCATGACGATTTTTCAGGTGGCGGCCGCCCTACTGATGCCGGTGCTGGCGCAACGCGGTATCGACCGCCGCCCATTGCTCAGCATCAGCCTACTGGCGCAAACCATCGGCTACCTCGGCCTGATCATTGCGCCGCAGGAATATCCCCACCTGTGGGTGGCCTTGTGCGGCTTCGGGTTAGGGGCGTGCTTTGCCCTGAGCCTGCTGCTGACTCTCGACCACCATCGCGACCCACGCCAAGCGGGGCAACTGGCGGCGTTCGTGCAAGGCGTGGGCTTTTTGATCAATGCGGTTTCGCCGTGGCTGACCGGCTGGCTGCGCGAGCTTACCGGCAACTTTGTCAGTGCCTGGGTGGTGCTGACGGTGACGGTGGTGGCGATGCTGCTGGTGACGCGGGTGTTCAGCCCGGCCACCTATCGCACCGACCTAGAAGTCGTAGCGCCCAGTCACGCCTAGGGTGCGCGGCGTGCCCAGCAGGCCCTCGTAACCGCCGTTACCACCGGTCCACAGGGTGGTGTAGTAGGTTTTGTCGAAGGCGTTTTTCAGCCACAGCGACACATCCCACTGCCCCTGGTCATAGTCGCCGCGCAAACCGGTAGACAGGTTGACCACCGCATAC
Source organism: Pseudomonas sp. PA-1-6B (assembly GCF_021609545.1). NCBI lineage: Bacteria > Pseudomonadati > Pseudomonadota > Gammaproteobacteria > Pseudomonadales > Pseudomonadaceae > Pseudomonas > Pseudomonas sp. PA-1-6B. The sequence goes on along the minus strand of NZ_WJZM01000059.1, from coordinate 4,046 downwards.
GCCGGGATCTGCCCGTAGTCGGAATCTTCCACGGTGCCCACCGCCTTGGAACGGAACGCGTAGCTGGCGGTGACGTAGGGTTCGAAGCCGTTCGCCAGGTTCCACTTGTACTCGCCGTTGGCGTTGGCAATCCACTTGGACGCGCCCACCACCTGGTGGCCGCTCAAGTCGCAGGACGCCGGCGCACCTGAACGTAGGCTGGTTTCCGGCGGGCATGGCGCATCCTTGTAAGACAGGTACGTCACGTCATTGAAGGAGCCGTTGATGTTCAGGGTCAGGCCCTTGATCGGCACCAGGGTGCTTTCCACTTCCACGCCCCGCGAGCGCACCGAGCCGGCGTTGGTCAGGTACTGCACGCGGTTGTCCTGGTCGTAGGCGTTGGTCTGGTAGCCGTTGACCTGCGTCCAGAACAGGTTGGCATTGAGTTGCAGGCGGCGGTCCCACAGCGTGCTCTTGAAGCCCAGCTCGGCGTTGTTGGCGCGCTCGGTGCCGATCAGCAATGAGTCGGCTCCGGCTGTCGGCGCAGACCCCACCGCCAGGTTCACACCGCCGGACTTCTCGCCATGGGACAGCGTCGCGTAGCCCAGCAGGTTTTCATTGAAGTGATAACTGAGGTTGAGCAGCCCCGACGGCGTGGCGCTGTATTGCGACAGGTCGCCCGAGTCATAGGCCCCGGTACGCCCACGCCGCGCCATGGCGGCGGCCCCGCTGACCGCCGCGCCACCGACGGGCGCACTGCGCGTGACCCAGGCGCTTTTCTCTTCGTAGGTGCCGCGCACACCGGCGGTGAAATCCAGGCGCTCGGTCAGGTGCCAGGTGCCTTGGGCGAACAGCGCGAAACTGTCGGTGCGGATATGCCCGTTGCCCACACTGCTCACGTTGCTCAACGCACCGGCGGGCGTGCCGTTCCAGATATCGGCCTTGGGCCCGTAGTAGGCAAAGGATTTGTTATCCAGGTCGGAGCCGAAGTAGTAGGCGCCGAGCACGTAATCGAAGAAACCACCGCTGGGCGACGCCAGGCGAAATTCCTGGGACCACTGCTTATCTTCCACCGAAACCCCGGCGTTATACGACGCCGGTACGTTGAGGCCGTCATCGTTGCGCGGGGTGAAATTCCACCAGCGGTAAGCACTCACCGAGGTCAGGGTGAAGTCGCTGGGCAGCGTCCAATTGGCTTCCAGCGACGTACCGCCCTGGAACACCGTGACGTGCTGGTCGTTGTCCAGGTTGACCTTGCGATGGGTGCCGTCCACCAGGGTGGCGCCTGCCGCGTTGGCCCGGGATTGATACAGGTTGGTGCCATTGATGGTCGGCCCGGTGCTGTACAGCACGCGGGTGCCGGCGCTGGAGTCTTCTTCGTTGTAGTCGCCGATCCAGCGCAGGTTGAAGGCCTCGCTGGGCTTGTACAGCAGTTGCCCGCGAAAGCCCTGGCGTGAACCGCCGTTCAGATCATGCCCGTCGTGTTCATTCTTGATGTCGCCGTCGCTGCGGGTGCGATAGGCCGAGAAACGCCCTGCCAGGTCATCGGTCAGGGGGCCGGAAATCGTACCCTTGGTCTGGAAATAACCGTCCTCGCCCAGGGAGGTTTCGATGCTGCGCTCCGGGGTAAAGCTCGGTGCGCGGGTGCTGATGTTGATGACCCCGGCAGTGGTGTTCTTGCCGAACAACGTGCCCTGAGGGCCGCGCAAAACTTCAAGCTGCTCAATGTCCATCAGGTCGAACACCGCCATGCCCGGGCGCCCGAGGTAGACGTTGTCGATATACAGCCCCACGCTGCCTTCCAGGCCATCGCTGGCCGGGTTGTTACCCAGGCCGCGGATCGACACGCTGGACTGGCGCGCATGCATATAGGCGACGTTGACGCTGGGCACCAGTTGCTGCAAATCCTGGATGCGGTACACCCGCTGGGTTTCCAGGGCCTGGCCACCGAGCACGCTCATGGGCGTCGGCACGGCCTGGGCACTTTCGGTACGCCGCCGGGCAGTGACCGTGACAGTTTCCAGTTGGCCACTGGCGCTTTCGCCCTTGCCGGCAGGCGCGGGTGTTTCAGCGGCCTGGGACGGTGACCAACTGCTGCTACCAGCCACTAGAACAGCCAGGGGCAAGGACTTGAACAAACTCATAAGCGGCTCCAAAACCCCGGAATACTCGTCGCCTCATATTCCTAAAGGTTATTTATTTATGTTTTTACGAACATTTACTGCATAAGAGATAGCCTTTATAAGGAGTCGACCTAATGCATAGCCAATGCATTTCCCGGATATTTTTGATGTGAAAAATGCATATCGACTTGCGCCAGCTTCGCCACTTCATCGCCCTTGCTGAACAACGCAGTTTTGTCGCGGCAGCCTTGGCCGTGAACCTGTCGCAGTCGGCGTTCAGTCGCAGCATCCAGGCCCTGGAACACAGCGCCGGCTGCCAACTGGTGGACCGCGGCCGCAAGGACCTGGCGCCCACCAAGCAAGGCCAGGTGCTGCTCGAACATGCACGGCGCCTGGTCAGCGGCGCACAACAACTGGCCAACGAGATCAGCCAGTTCAACGGCCTGGAAGCTGGCGAGCTGCGCTTCGGCTGCGGCCCGGCGCCGGCAGGTGGGTTAGTCCCGCGTGCCATCGGCAGTTTTATCGGGCGCTACCCCAAAGCCCGCGTGCAGTTCCAGGTGGATGACTGGCAAAGCCTGGGCAAGCGCCTGCTCAGCGAAGAGTTCGAATTCTTCGTCGCCGACACCCGCCACTTCGAAGCCAACCCCGACTACCACACCCACCGCCTGCGCCCGCGCCGTTGGCACTTCTGCTGCCGCGCCGGGCACCCCCTGGCCGCGCGCAACAGCGTCAGCGCCGCCGAGCTGATGAGCTACCCCCTGGCAGTGACCATCCGCCCGCCGAACCTGCGCAAAGTCATCGTCGACCTCAGCGGCCGGCCGGATTACCAGCCCAATGTGGAATGCGAAAACGGCTATAGCCTGATGGGCGTGGTACTGCGCTCGGACGCCATCGGCATCGTCAGCGCCAACAGCGACGTGCTGCACATGGCCCGCGGCGAACTGGTGTGTTTGCAGATTGAGGGATTGGACGAAAACCTGGAGGAGCGCTATACCCGCTACGGGGTCGTCAGCCGCGCAGGGTATCGGTTGTCGCCGCTGGCGCAGGCGATGATTGAGCAGATCAAGGAGATTGATGAGAGAGACGAGGATGCTTATGCGTTGGAAAATATTGCGGTCTGACTAAGCGGTGAACCGCGGCCCGCAACGTCAGTGAAGTCATCATTAGATAACAAAGATCACATACAAGAGGGTCTACCTTTTGACCCGCACGAGGAAGCGCGTTTGATGGACTGTATCTTTTGCAGCATTGCCCGCGGTACTGCACCCTCCCACCTCCTGTGGGAAGACCAGACCCACATGGCCTTTCTCTCCATATTTCCCAATACGCCGGGGTTCAGTGTGGTTACCCCCAAAACCCATCACGGCAGCTATGCGTTTGCCGAACCGGACGCCGTGCTGTGTGACTTGGTCATCGCAGCCAAGAAGACGGCGAAGCTTTTGGACAAAGCGCTAAAAGGTGTGGCTAGAACGGGCATGATTCTGGAGGGTTATGGCGTCGATCATCTGCACGCCAAATTATTCCCGATGCACGGGACCGGGGAAGATAGCGCCTTCAAAAAAATCAGTTCGACCCAGGACAAATATTTTGAGCGTTATGAAGGCTATGTCTCCTCCCATGACGCTGCCAGGGCAGATGATAAAGCGCTGGCAGGACTGGCCGTTCACATCAGGTCCTTCGCCGGGTAAGCCTGCTCCCCACAATTGGATCGCGGGTGTGCCAGGTAGATATGTATCTGCTGTCAGGCCGTCATCGCAGGCAAGCCAGCTCCCACAGGGAAATGCATTTCAACTGTGGGAGCTGGCTTGCCTGCGATGGCCATAGGTATCTACACAACTTCGGCACGACGCTAAATCTGTGGCGAGGGAGCTTGCTCCCGTGACGGCCTGGCAGCCGACACAGATATAACTGATGCCCTGCGATCCAATGTGGGAGCTGGCTTGC
>NZ_WJZM01000058.1:0-36846 GCF_021609545.1 Pseudomonas sp. PA-1-6B | reverse complement strand
GTGCGAAGCGCCGCCAAGAGCCGGTGACTGCTGCGCAGTCAAACGGGAGCAAGCTCCCTCGCCACAAGCAGTCAGTGTGTTCTTGTTGATAAAAATGAAACCGGTTTCAGAGGTAAACAACAATGCATAAATACCCCGTCTCCATCAGCCTTTCCAGCTACGGCGCCGACCTGGTTCGCCAGCAGGGCCAATTGAGTTTTGTCGCGCTGCTCTGCGCTGCCGGTGCCCAGCGCATTGAATGGCGTGAGGAGCTGCTGACCGACGAACACCCCGCCACCCTGGCCCAGGCCGCTGCCGCGCAAGGCCTGGACAGCGTGTTTTCCTCGCCCCTGGAACTCTGGGTCGCCGGCCGTGCCCAGCCCAATGCCGACCTGGCCGCTACCCTGGACCGTGCCCAGGCCTTTGGCTCGGGCTGGCTGAAGGTGTCCCTCGGTTACTTCACCGACACAAACGACATGGAAAGCCTGCACGCCCTGCTCAATCGCCACCCGGTCAAGCTACTGGTGGAAAACGACCAGACCCTGCACGGCGGGCGCATTGAACCGATGCAACGGTTTTTTACCGAAGTCGAACGCCGGGGCCTGCCGGTGAAAATGACCTTCGATATCGGTAACTGGCAGTGGCAAGACCAGTCCGCGCTCACTGCTGCGCGGTTGCTGGGCCGGCATGTGGACTACCTGCACTGCAAGGCTGTGGCCCGTCGCGCCGATAGCAAGCTCGTCGCCTTGCCACCGGGCGCCACCGACCTGCATCTGTGGGAACAACTGCTTAAACACATGACTCAAGGTATTACGCGCGCGGTGGAATTTCCGTTGCAGGGCGATGACCTGATCGAGGTCACCGCACAACAGGTCGCGACCCTGGCCCGCCTTGGCCAACCCCATGTGGAGAACGCCCATGTCTGAGATCGATATCCTCTCGTTTGGCGAAACCATGGCGATGTTTGTCGCCGAACAGACCGGCGACCTGGCGCAGGTCGGGCAGTTTCACAAACGCATTGCCGGCGCCGACAGCAACGTCGCCATCGGCCTGTCGCGCCTGGGGTTCAACGTGGCGTGGCTGAGCCGCGTGGGTAACGACTCCCTCGGGCGTTTTGTGGTCGATACCCTTAGCAAAGAGGGGCTCGATTGCAGCCATGTGGCCGTCGACCCACTGCACCCCACCGGCTTTCAACTCAAGTCTCGGGAAGAGGCCGGCGCCGACCCTCAAGTGGAGTATTTTCGCAAAGGCTCGGCGGCCAGCCACCTGTCCATCGATGCCATCCATCCGACGCTGCTGCAAGCCCGCCATCTGCACGCCACCGGCATTCCGCCAGCGCTGTCCGATGCCACTCGCGCACTGTCGTTCGAGCTGATGACCCAAATGCGCAAGGCCGGGCGCAGTGTGTCGTTCGACCCGAACCTGCGCCCGTCCCTGTGGGCCAGCCAGGCGCAGATGATCCGCGAAATCAATGCGCTGGCCGCTTTGGCCGACTGGGTCCTGCCGGGCCTGGGCGAAGGTCGTCTGCTGACCGGTTTTGACGACCCGCAAGACATCGCCGCGTTCTATCTCGACAAGGGCGCCGAAGCCGTGGCGATCAAGCTCGGCGCCGAGGGCGCCTATTACCGCACCCATATGGACCAGGGTTTTGTCGCCGCCGTACCGGTGGTCAAGGTCGTGGATACCGTGGGCGCCGGCGATGGCTTTGCCGTGGGCATGATCAGCGCCCTGCTGGAAAACTTGAGCTTCCCCGAGGCCGTACAGCGCGGTAACTGGATCGGCAGCCGCGCCGTGCAGAGCCGTGGCGATATGGAGGGTTTGCCGACCCGCGCTGAATTACCCACCCGATCCGTTGCGTGACCCATTACCTGTTGCCACAACTACAACAAGCTCAGGAGCAACCCCATGGAAACCGTGAAACTCGCCACCCGTCGCTGGTGGTACATCATGCCTATCGTGTTTATCACCTACAGCCTGGCCTACCTCGACCGCGCCAACTACGGCTTCGCCGCCGCGTCCGGCATGGCCGAAGACCTGATGATCACGCCAGGCATGTCTTCGCTGCTCGGTGCGCTGTTTTTCCTTGGCTACTTTTTCTTCCAGGTGCCGGGGGCGATCTACGCGCAAAAGCGCAGCGTCAAGAAACTTATCTTCGTCAGCCTGATCCTCTGGGGCGGCTTGGCGACGCTGACTGGTGTGGTGTCCAACGCCTACATGCTGATCGTCATCCGCTTCATGCTCGGGGTGGTCGAGGCCGCCGTGATGCCGGCCATGCTGGTGTACCTGTGCCACTGGTTCACCCGTGCCGAACGCTCACGGGCCAACACTTTCCTGATCCTCGGCAACCCGGTCACCATGCTGTGGATGTCGGTGGTGTCGGGCTATCTGGTGCAGCATTTCAGCTGGCGCTGGATGTTCATCATCGAGGGCCTGCCGGCGGTGTTGTGGGCGTTTATCTGGTGGAAGCTGGCCGATGAGCGCCCCAAGGATGCCAAGTGGCTGAGCGACGCCGAAAAGCACAGCCTGGAAACCGCCCTCGCCGCCGAGCAGGTGGGAATCAAGGCCGTGAAAAACTACGCCGAGGCATTCCGTTCGCCCAAGGTGATCATTCTCGCGTTGCAGTTTTTCTGCTGGAGCATTGGCGTGTACGGCTTCGTGCTGTGGTTGCCATCGATCCTCAAGGCCGGTTTGCAGATGGACATGGTCGAAGCCGGCTGGCTCTCGGCCCTGCCCTACCTGGCGGCGGTGATTGGCATGCTCGTGGTGTCCTGGGGTTCGGACAAGCTGCAGAAACGTAAGCGTTTTGTCTGGCCGCCGCTATTGATTGCGTCGATTGCCTTCTACGCGTCCTACGTGCTGGGCGCCGAACACTTCTGGTGGTCCTACACCCTGCTGGTGATCGCCGGGGCCTGCATGTATGCACCCTACGGCCCGTTTTTCGCCATCGTCCCGGAAATCCTCCCAGCCAACGTCGCCGGTGGCGCCATGGCGCTGATCAACAGCATGGGCGCCCTGGGCTCGTTCGGTGGCTCGTACCTGGTGGGCTACCTCAACAGCAGCACCGGCTCGCCCGGCGCTTCGTACCTGCTGATGAGCGGCGCGCTGCTGCTTTCCGTGGTGCTGACGATTTTCCTCAAGCCCGGCGCCAGTGACCGCTCGCCGACGCCAACCCTGGAATTGAAGGTAAAAACCTCATGAAAAAGTCTGTCGTGCTGTACAAAAAACTGTCCGCGCCGCTCATGACACGCCTGCACGAGCAGGTCGACGTCACGCTGATTGACGCTCTGGATGAAACCGGCCTGGCCAAGCTGCGCGATGCCCTCCCCACCGCCCAAGGCCTGCTGGGTGCAAGCCTGCGCCTGGATGCCCAGTTGCTCGACCTGGCACCCAAGCTGGAAGCAGTGGCCAGCGTCTCGGTGGGCGTCGACAACTACGATATCGATTACCTGACCCAACGCGGCATCCTGCTCAGCAACACCCCGGACGTGCTCACCGAAACCACCGCCGACACCGGCTTTGCGCTGATCCTGGCCACCGCCCGGCGCGTGGTCGAGCTGGCCGACATGGTGCGCGCCGGCCAATGGAACAAAAACATCGGCCCGGCGCATTTTGGCAGCGATGTACATGGCAAGACCCTCGGCATCATCGGCATGGGCCGCATCGGCGAAGCCCTGGCCCAACGCGGGCATTTTGGCTTCGGCATGCCGGTGATCTACCACAGCCACTCGCCCAAGCCGGCGGTTGAAGCACGCTTTGGCGCGCAGTACCGCAGCTTGCAGGACTTGCTCAAAGAGGCTGATTTTGTCTGCCTGACCCTGCCGTTGACCGCTGAGACCGAGAAGTTGATTGGCGCCGAGGAATTCGCGCTGATGGGGCCGGAGACGATTTTTATCAATATCTCCCGAGGCAAGGTGGTGGACGAGGCGGCGCTGGTGCAGGCGTTGCAGCAACGCACTATCCGCGCGGCGGGGTTGGATGTGTTTGAGAAGGAGCCGCTGGATCACGCGTCGCCGTTGTTGCGGTTGAACAATGTGGTAGCCACGCCGCATATCGGCTCGGCCACCCATGAGACGCGGGAGGCGATGGCCAAGTGTGCGGTGGAGAATCTTTTGGCGGCATTGGCTGGCGAAAAGCCGGTAAACCTGGTGAATCCAGGGGCATGGCGGCACTGACACAACACAAGAGCAAAGGTGGGAGCTGGCTTGCCTGCGATAGCCATAGGTATCTACACAACTTTGGTGTGACGCTGGACCTGTGGCGAGGGAGCTTGCTCCCGTGACGGACTGACAGCCGACGCTTCTCTACCTGACACCCCACAGGGTGTTGTGGCAGCAGTTAGATGACGAACCTGGCCACCATCCCATTCAAATCCACCGCCAGCCTCGACAGTTCATGGCTGGCCGCGCTGGTCTGGTTGGCGCCCGCCGCCGACTGGGTGGCCAGGTCGCGGATGTTGACCAGGTTACGGTCCACTTCGCGGGAGACCTGGGCCTGCTCTTCCGAAGCGCTGGCAATCACCAGGTTGCGTTCGTTGATCAGGCTGATAGACGCAGTGATCTGCTCCAATGAGGCGCCGGCTGCGCGTGCCATTTCCAGGGTGCTCTGGCTGCGCTGGTTGCTCTGCTGCATGGACTGCACCGCCTCCCCAGTTCCGTTCTGGATGCCGGCGACCATTTTCTCGATTTCCTGGGTCGACTGCGCGGTGCGATGGGCCAGGGCGCGCACTTCATCGGCGACCACCGCAAATCCACGTCCGGCCTCGCCGGCACGGGCGGCTTCAATCGCTGCGTTGAGCGCCAGCAGGTTGGTTTGCTCGGCAATCGCGCGGATCACATCCAGCACCTTGCCGATATCCCGGCCCTGAGCGGCCAGGCCTTCAATCATCGCGGAGGTATTCTGTACGTCCTGGGTCATGGTCTGGATCGCACCGACGGTTTCCATCACCCGATCACGGCCTTCCCGCGCCGCCTGGTTGGACTGCCCGGACGCCTCGGAGGTGGAAACCGCGTTACGCGCCACCTCCTCCACTGCCGCCGTCATCTCATTGACGGCCGTGGCGGCCTGGTCGATTTCATTATTCTGCTGTTGCAGGCCACGGGACGCTTCCTCGGTGACCGCGCTCAATTCTTCTGCGGCCGAAGCGAGCTGCGTGGCCGAACCCGCGATGTGCTGGATAGTCTGGCGCAGGCTGGCTTGCATGGTCGACAGCGCACTGAGCAACCGTGCCGGTTCGTCCTTGCCATCGTCCTCGATGGTTTTGCTCAGGTTGCCGGCGGCGATGGTCTCGGCCACTTCCACGGCCTTGCGCAGCGGGGTCACGATGCTGCGGGTCAGCAACCAGGCCAGCAGCACGGTGAGCAAAGCCGCCACCACGGAGACCGCCACCACACCGGTGATCGCTCCTTCGTAGCTTTGCCCGGCATCCTCGTCGGCCTGCTTGGCGTCGGCCGCATTGATGGCGATCAGCTTGTTCAGTTGCTCGCCCATCTGGTCAGTGCCGTCCTTGATACGGCTGTTGATCAGGGCGCGCATCTCATCGACCTTGCCTTGCTTGGACAATGCCACCATCTCGGCCTGGGCTTTGAGGTAGTTCTCCAGAGTGACGCCAAAGGCCTTGTACAGCGCAGCCTCCTCCGGGCCGGCAGGCAGCGTGGCGTATTTGGTCTGGGCGGTCTTGACCTTGTCAGCCAACACGCCGATGCGGGTCTCGGCTTCCTGCAGGGCGGCAGGCTCGCGGTTGACCAGCACGCGAAACGACAGGATGCGCATGCGCAGCACGTTTTCGGTGATGGTACCCAGGTGAGTCATGCTGGGCAGTTGGTTCGCGCTCATGTCCTGGGAGGATTGGCGCATCTGCGTCATGCGGTTGACCGCAAACACGCCCAACAGCACCACTAGAGCCGCAATGAAGGCAAAACCGATAAACGCGCGAGGGGCAATATTCAGGTGACGGAGGGACATAGGGCTGCTCTCAGAAGTAGTGTTTGCGAGCGTCCTTGCCGCGAAACGATCCGTCAGCGTCAACGCGCTGCCCAGACCTTGGTCACCACTGTTGTCGTTGTAGTGTGGGCCTATGCTTGATATCGGCTGGGCCACGGCTTTAGCGCAGGGTTTTTATAAATATTTTTTTACACTTCAGGCGCCTGGCACTTTCTGGCATCCTGCGCCTCCATTTTCTGACCCGAGCCATCATTTTGTCTGACGCTCAAGCCCCCCGCCCGCGCTATAAATCCGACCTCATGTACGGCCTCGAAGACCGCCCGCACTTCACCGCCGCGATTTTTGCCGCGTTGCAGCATGTGTTGGCGAGTTTTGTCGGCATCATCACGCCCACCCTGATCGTCGGCGGCGTACTGGGGCTGGAAAGCGAAGTGCCGTACCTGGTGAGCATGGCGCTGTTTGTCTCGGGGCTTGGCACCTTTGTGCAGGCGCGCACTTTCGGGCCGGTGGGTTCGGGGCTGTTGTGCCTGCAAGGCACCAGTTTTTCCTTTATCAGCGTGATTTTGAGCGCCGGGTTCATGGTCAAGGCCCGGGGCGGCGGCACCGATGAAATCCTCTCGACGATCTTTGGCATCTGCTTTTTCGCGGCGTTTATCGAAGTGGTGCTCAGCCAGTTCATCGGCAAACTGCGCAAACTGATCACCCCGGTGGTGACCGGCACCATCATCACCTTGATGGGCTTGTCACTGATCAAGGTGGCAGTCACCGACATGGCTGGCGGCTATGGCGCCAGCGACCTGGGCGCCGCAGGCAACATGGGCCTGGCGGCCTTGGTGCTGCTGACCATAGTGGTACTCAACCGCTTCAACAACCCGTTCCTGCGCCTGGGTTCGATCGTGATCGGCCTGACCCTGGGCTTCGTAGTGGCGTGGCTGCTGGGCCGCGTCGACATGGCCGCCCTACCCCAGGTGCCGCTGATCAGCGTGCCGGTACCGTTCAAGTACGGTTTCTCGTTCGACTGGGTGGCGTTTATCCCGGTGGCGGTGATCTTCCTGATTTCGCCCCTTGAAGCCGCCGGTGACCTGACCGCCAACTCGATGATTTCCCAGCAACCGGTCAAGGGCCCGCTGTATATCAAGCGCATCAAGTCCGGCCTGCTGGCCGACGGCCTCAACTCCGCGATGGCCGCCACCTTCAACAGCCTGCCGATGGTGACCTTTGCCCAGAACAACGGCGTGATCCAATTGACCGGCGTGGCCAGCCGCTACGTGGCGTACTTCATTGCTGGCCTGCTGGTGCTGCTGGGGCTGTTTCCGATGATCGGCGCGGTGTTGCAACTGATGCCCAAGCCGGTACTCGGCGGTGCGACCCTGATCATGTTCGGCACCGTGGCCGTGGCCGGGATCAAGATCCTCGCCGAAGCGGGCCTGCATCGGCGTAATGTGCTGATCGTGGCGATTTCCCTAGGCATGGGCCTGGGCGTCGCCGCGGTGCCGGAAGTGTTGCGCGAGCTGCCCAAGGCGCTGCACAACATCTTCGAATCACCGATCACCGTGGGCGCATTCTGTGCAATCCTGCTGAACATTTTCCTGCCCGAAGAGTTCATAGAGCTGGAAGAAGATGAATTCGAGCCGGAGTCCTCTACCCTCAAGGTCATGCAGGACCCGGACGTCACCCAAAAGTAGGAGCATTTATTTATGCGCAAGCTCATGGTTCTATCGCTGTTGCTGCTGACCTTGAGCGCCTGCGCACTGTTCCCCAACCGCGACCCGGTGAACATCAATGTGGTGGGTATCGAGCCGCTGCAAAGCCAGGACCTGGAAGTGCGCTTTGCCGTGAAGCTGCGGGTGCAAAACCCCAATGAAGCGGCAATCGACTACAACGGCGTGGCCCTGGACCTGGAGGTCAATGGCCGGCCACTCGCTTCTGGCGTCAGCGATCAGGCGGGCAGCATCCCACGCTTTTCTGAAACCGTACTGATGGTGCCGGTCAGCGTTTCTGCATTTTCGGTGTTGCGCCAGACCCTGGGCCTGAGCCAGACCCAAAGCCTGAACAACCTGCCCTACGTGCTGCGCGGCAAACTGGCGGGAGGCCTGTTTGGCACCATGCGCTTTGTAGAGCGTGGCACCCTGGACTTGCCGAACACCGCCACCTGGTAAGTGGCTGAAAACCAAATGTGGGAGCTGGCTTGCCTGCGATGGCGGTGCGTCAGTAACAGATGAATTGAATGACACGCCGCTATCGCAGGCAAGCCAGCTCCCACAGGTTGATTGCGTTCAGTCAGTGATATAGCGAACGCCTGGCTTGGCGCGCTCGTCCACCACCAATTCAAAAATATCCGGCCGGGCGTAATGCCCCACTACGTCGTAGTCGTAGCGGGCCCGCACCAACTGATCAGTATCGATCTGCGCCGTCAACAACCCCGCCTCGCCCACCAACGGCCCCGCCAAAATGTCGCCCATGGGCCCAACGATCACGCTGCCGCCGGCAATCAACGGACGGTCATCCGGCCAATTGGCAACCTCCACACCCAAGGCTTCAGGCGATGCCTGCACCTGGCAGGCGCTGACCACAAAGCAACGCCCTTCATGGGCGATATGGCGCATGCTCACCTGCCACATGTCGCGCTCGTCCACGGTGGGTGCACACCACACCTGAACGCCCTTGGCATACATCGCGGTGCGCAGCAACGGCATCATGTTTTCCCAGCACACCGCGCCGCCGATACGCCCCACCGCGGTGTCGATCACCGGCAGGGTCGAGCCGTCGCCCTTGCCCCAGATAAGCCGCTCGGTGCCGGTCGGCATCAGCTTGCGGTGCTTGGCCACCAGGCCGCCCGACGGTTCGAAATACAACACCGTGCAGTACAGCGTGCTGCCACTGCGTTCGATCACGCCCAGCACCAGGCTGGCACCGGTACGCGCCGACATCCCGGCCAGCGCCTCGGTCTCTGGCCCCGGTACGTCGATGGCATTGGCAAAATACCGCGCAAAGGCTTCCCGGCCCTCGGGCAGGCGATAACCCAATTGCGTGCCAAAGCTTTCGCCCTTGGGATAGCCGCCCAGCAACGCCTCGGGCATGACCACCAAGTGCGCGCCACTGCGCTGGATTTGATCCTCATAGGCCAGGATCTGCGCCAGGGTGTCAGCCTTGCCGCCAGGCAAGGCGCCGATTTGCAGGGCTGCGACAGTCGATACGGGCATCAGGCTCACTCCGATAGATAGGGGTTGCCCATTCTCCGGCCAGACTCGATCATGAATAAAGCCCACCTCAGTGCTAAATGATATGAGCCAAATGAATATCGCCCAGGTTGACCTGAACCTGCTCAAAACCTTCGAAGCCCTGCACGACGAGTCCAGTGCCAGCCGTGCGGCGCTGCGTTTGGGCGTGACGCAGTCGGCGATCAGCGCGGGCTTGCGGCGTTTGCGCGAGCTGTATGGTGACCCTTTGTTCGTGCGCACCGGACGCGGCCTGGCGCCCACATTGCGTGCCAACCAGTTGAAACCGGTGATCAGTGAGGCATTGGATCGCTGCCGCCAGAGCCTGGCGATGATCAGCCCGCAAAACCTGCACTACGAGGGCCGCTCGGTGGTGCTGGGGCTGTCGGATGACTTCGAGATTGCCTATGCCCGAAGCCTGATGGAGGCCATCGCACTGCGCCTGCCCAAGCTACGGGTGATCTTTCGCCAGACCTACAGCCAGATCGTCGCCGCCGCCCTGCTCGACCGCACGCTGGACCTGGCCATTACCGCCGGCGGTTTTACCGAGCGCAGGCTGAGCCGACAGGTGCTGGGGGAAGGTGACTATCGTTGCCTGGTAGACCCCCATAGCCTGGCGCCGGGCGAGGAGACTATCGACCTGCAAGGGTTTGTCACACGGGAACATGTATTGGTGTCGTCAGGCGGGTTTATCGGCATTACCGATGAAGGCTTGGCGGCGCACGGGCTGCGCCGCCACGTGTGCGCGTCCACCAGCCACTTTGCCGCGCTGCCGTATCTGCTCAAAGGCAGCACCGCAGTAGCAACCATTCCCGGGCATGCGGCCCACGCCATTGCGCAAATGACCGGCCTGCGCGTGCTGCCCTGCCCGCTGGCGCTACCGCATTACCCGGTGGAGTTGGGCTGGCGCACCCAGGCTCAGTTGGACCCGCTGTTGCTCAAGGTGCGCGAAGCGATTGTGGCGTGCTTTACTTTGCCGCCGCCATCAGCTTGTTGACTTCACTGCGCACCATGTTGGAAAACTCCGGCGGCGACATGCCATCGAGTTCGGCACGTACCCATTCGGCCCACTTGCCCTTGCGTTTGGCGCGCTCACCGAACAAGCGCGCGGCTTCGCCTTTGGCCTTGCCCAGGTTGGTTTGCCACAGGTCGTAGAGGCGCGACTTTTCATCTTCCAGCTCGGCGCGTTCGGCGAGGGTCTTGTTGGCGAGATTGAAGCTCATGTTGAATTACCTGCTGCACAAATAGGTGACATCTTACACTGTAGGCCCAAAGTTCCCGATCCGGATTTTGCCTCGGATGAGCGCGCTGGCAAAAAAACTGCAACTTTTGCCACCGCCCGATACTCCATTGTTCACTGCCACATCCACCTGCAAGGAGTCACTCAATGGCCCGCAAAACCGCCGCCCAAGCTGTCGAAGATCAAATCAAGGACCAAGCGTTCAGCGAACTGAGCGCATTGATCGAAGAATCGGACAAACTGCTCAAAAGCAGCGCATCCCTGGTGGGCGAGGAAGGTGAAACCCTGCGCGAGCAGGTTGCCATCAAACTCAAGCAAGCCCTGGAATCGGTGTCCAACGTGCGTGAACGCAGCAAGCCGGTTGTGGATGCCACCGAGACTTACATCGGTGGGCACCCATGGCAGACCGTGGCCATTTCCGCTGGCTTTGGCCTGGTGGTCGGCCTGTTGCTGGGTCGCCGTAACTGATCCATTCAGGCTGCGCATCGCGCAGCCTGTTTCATCCCGCCGCCAAGGCCCTCAACTCGCGCAACGCCTGCGCGTCCAGTTCGATTCCGGTTTCCTGCGACTTCGCCCGCGTACGATGGCGTCGGTCCCCCGGCAATCGACGCAGCCCCGCCGCATGCATCTGCCGCACCAGCTCCTGGCTGCGTTGGGCGAAGCTTTGCCCTGCGGTTTTACTCGGGTCGATCACGATAAGAAGCTGGCCTGTCCACGGCGTACGCGCGCCTGGGTGGTCCGTCCAATCGAATTCAAAAGAGAAGTTGCCGCCCGTCAACGCTGCCGCCAGCAACTCGACCATCATCGACAGTGCCGACCCCTTGTGCCCGCCAAATGGCAACAGTGCGCCGCCTTCCAGAATGGCTTTAGGGTCCTGGGTCGGCTGACCGAGGCTATCGACGCCCATGCCCGGTGGCAACCGCTCGCCTTTGCGTGCGGCGATTTGCACGTCGCCATGGGCCATGGCGCTGGTGGCCAGGTCAAACACAATCGGCGCACCGTCGGCCCGTGGTGCCGCAAACGCGATAGGGTTGGTGCCGAACAACGGGCGATCCGCGCCGTGGGGCACCACACAGGTCATGCTGTTGACCACGCTGAGTGCCACCAGCCCCTCCTCGGCAAACGGCTCGACGTCCGGCCACAAGGCAGCAAAGTGATGGGAGTTATGGATCGCCAGCAACGCGATGCCGGCGCTGCGTGCCTTCTCCACCAGCAACGGGCGCGCCGCTGCCAGGGCCGGCTGGGCAAAACCATTGCCCGCGTCGACGCGCAAAAAGCCTGAGGCCACATCGGTCACGCTGGGGACGGCGGTGCCGTTGACCCATCCACTGGCCAGCGTCGAAAGGTAACCGGGGATGCGAAAAATACCGTGACTGTGGGCACCGTCACGCTCGGCACTTGCGCAGTTGTGCGCAAGAATCGCAGCAACCTGCGGCGATGTGCCGTGCCGGACGAAGACCTGTTGAAGTAACTCCACCAGTTCAGCGAAGCGGATCGAGGCACAAGCGGTGGCAACTGTCGACTGCGCAGACATTTGAAGCTCCGTTTTTATGATTGGAAGGGGCGACGAATGGGACATCCAGACCCTCGATTAAACACCACGCACTCTCTGCGTTGTCAACGTGTGCAGCGCTGAATATTTAACGCCTTGCACCACGGGCGCCTGCCTACCCTGTGCTTTTCCTGGCACGCCGGAGACAGGCTGTGGTTCGCTTAACCCCCCCGTATTTCTTCCCTGAGTTTCTCAAACCCCAAGGCAAAGCCTCGCCCACCGCTCGTGAACGCACGCTGGGGCTCACCGCCAAAGACCTTGATTGGCTGTACAACCTTTACCTGGCTACCGACGAGTCTCGGCAGGACACAAGCCGGCATGATCACCCCATGCGCGTTGAAAAGGTCCTGATCAACATTTCCGGCAAGCCCCCCATCCCCCTTGCCGGCGCGTTCGCGATCAGCCCCACACCCGACGCCGCCAAGGCGTTGCTCTACACCCCGGATAACGGCATACAGGTCTATGACAGCCACGCCGCCCTGCTGAGCGAGTTGATCGAGCAATTGGAAGACCCACTGCAGAGCGCCCCTTTGCTGAGCTACCTGTCGATGGACCAACGCAATGCGCTGGGCGCTGACTCGCCCATGGTGTTGACCACTCAGCTCATCGAGGGTGAAGTCATGCCGGAGCAAGCACGCATGCTCCAGGCCTGCCAGCTGGATAACGTCAAGGCCATGCTCGACCACCTGCAAAAAACCCCGACCTTGCCTGACATGCTCGACACGCTGCTGAGCGTCATGGCCCGCCCCCATTTCAAACACCTGGATCAACGGGACACACGGGTCAATGTCTTCACCCGCGAAGCTGAGCAAGCAACGCCACGTTGGGTCAACTCGCTGACCTTGAGCGAAGCGCTGCTGCAATTTTATGTGCGCCATGGGTGGCACAAAGGGCAGACACGCGAATACTCGAACCCAAAACATGACACCACTGGCTTCACTGCCTCCGAACGGGAAGAAGATCACCAGCGTTGGGAAGCCTTGATCGAACAAAGCTCCAGTACTTTCTCGAAGCTGTTGGAAAGCCTGCTGCAGACCTACTGGAATGAAGATATCGACAGCGGCACCTCGCGCGTGGATTTTTTTGCCCAGGTCGTGGCGCAGAAGTTTCGCCTCGATGTATTGCTCAAGCGCCAGGGTGAGATTATTACCGCAGAGGAAAGCCACGCATTTCAGGCCCTGCTCCTCAGCAACCAAAGCGCCCGCAGCGCCCATGCCGAAAACCTCAGCGTGGAAAAGGTGCGCCTTTATGCCCCCCATCAACATTACGTTGAACCGGCGAGCACCTTGATGATCACCGAGCACCACGCGTACCTCTACACCCAATCGCGCGGGTTACAGGTGCTGGAAAACCTCGACGACCTCAAAGACCGGTTACTGAGCATGCTCAAGGCCGAAGGCTACGAGGACGAATGGCTCAACTTCCTCTCATTGGATGAGCGCGACACGCTGCTCGGCCTGGACCCGATCGCCATCGCGGCAAACCCTATACCCGGCAATGTGTTCGTGACCTTGGTACAAGACATTGCGCGCAAGCAAACGGGCAACCTTAACCACGCCCTGGAAATCTACCGGCGCAGCGATGGCCAAGTGGACCTCGCGGCCCTGCTCGACAGTGCCCTGGACGTACGTGCCTTGCTCGACAATCAACTGGCCACACTGGAGACCAACGGGCGCTGGACCTTGCATCCGGTCACCCATGGTAATGGCCGCCCTTCGACCGTCAAGGCCGAGCGCGCCCGGCTGCAGCTTCAAAACCTGCGGGCGATTGAGCGTGCGCTGGCGATGGAGCGCGCGCATCACCCGACCTTACGTAGCATCGTCGCTGACACGCTCAACGCTGAACTGCAACTGCAGCAACAGCCAGTCAAAGCCGACGACGTGTATATCAATACCTACGCTACGCGTGCCCAGGAGCGTGAAGAGCGTCCGGCAGTGCAGTCATTGAGCATGCTTGAGCACTTCATTGAACGCCTGGCCCAAGAGGCGCCTGCGGTGCCCTTCTCGTCCAGGACGAAGTTCTATACACGGGGCGAAGGCAATGTCTTCATGCAAGTGCCAAGCATGACGCTCAAGACGTTCAACACCGTCATCGAGCGCGTCCTGCTGCTGTTTTCCAAGCACGCCATGCGCCAGCAACCCCATGAATTTCTCGTCAAGACTCACGCCAAACACGCCCACTCGATGCTGGTGGGGTTACGCAGCGAAGCCGAGCTGAGGTCGCTGGATAAAACCCTGGCGCCCACAAGCCAGGCCATTCTCGACACGCTACTTCAGCCCGACAGTCTTTCGCGCTTGACACGCCATGGCCTTAACGAATTTTTGCCGGATGCCTATGGCTTGACGTTGGACTTGAACGCCGTGGATACGCCACAACCGCTGGCCAATACGTTCGTGATCACTGAGCGCGGCGGTATCGACCCGCAGCGCTCGGGCCAGGCGCTGCTCTGGACCCCGCGCCTGGGCTACGAAGTCTTTGCCTCGATCAACGCCCTGCGCGATGAAATCACCCAGCGCCTGGCGCACCCACTCAACAGCTTGAGCCTGCTGGAGAATCTGCCGTTCTGCTTGCGCGAGCCCCATCAGGCATTTCGCCAGGGCCCGCTGCAACGTATTGATCAGGACCTGTTGAATGACCGAGTAGACAGCTACAACGACGCGGTCATGGAAGGCGTGGATCACCTGCAATCCATGGGCCTGCGCGCCCGCGCATTGCAGGACCGGTTGGACGCCGTCATCGAACAGCCTCCGCCCACCAACCTTGGCAGGGCAATCACACTGGCCGAGGCCATGGTCAACCAGCAGGCCCTGCCACTGTGGCTGGGTATGGCGCCGGCCCAGGACCAAATCCACCAGGCCGAGCTTCTGGAGCAATACTGCAACAACGCCGACGAGGAACACGACTACCTGCATGGCATCCAACCCCTGCGTGCTTATGCCTTCACCACGCTGATGGCGCTGCTTGAGGCGCGCTTTCCCGGCCAGGCGCTCAACCCCGATCACATCCTGATCCCCACCGATGCAGTGCTCGATGTGAATGTCGACAACCTGACCGACTTTGCGTTGCGGCACTGGCCAAATCTGACGGTTCAACACATCCGCCCGCGTTCACGCACGGCAAAGCCATTACCGCAAGCCCTCGACGCAAGTGCCGTGATACAAATGGTGCGCCAGCTGGATCTCAAAAGTGCTTATCAGCAACAGGTGCGAAGCCACCTTGAGGCGCAAACCGATGATGCACGCCAACGCAGACGTCTGTTTTGCCGTCAGTTGCCGTGGCAAGCGCTGCAACACGCCCACGAGCAAAGTCTGCAGGAGCGGCTTTCCACCCGAGCCTTGAGCCTGGTCCAGCAGATTTTCGATATGCCGGACGCCGTGGCCCGAGCTTCACTCAGCGGGGCCACGGCGACGATTCGACCGCTGGAACTGATCGCCACCGAAGGCGCCAGTACCGCCAAGGTGTTGGGCGTGTACCTGATCGGCCCGCAGTTTCCTGGCGAGGGTCCCCGGGTGCTCTACGCGCCGTACAGTGAACAGCATGTGTTCAAGGAATACGCGAATGAAACGGCCTTGCTGGATGAGATACAAAGGCCAGGCGCCCTGCAGGACTGGGTGCTTATGCACCTGGAAGATCCGCACCAGGCCACTTACCGCCACTTGCTGAAAAACAACCAGCGTAGCCCGTCCGATATCCGCCTGGCCGCTTCGGCAGTGACGGGCAATGTGCTGCATTACCTGTTCAGCGAAAACACATTGATGTTGCTCAAGGTACTGGGCAGCCAATTCGAAGAAGGCGCCAAGACCTTGTGGGACCATGCGACCCGCTTGTTCGGCACGCAAATCCCGACGGCGGTGCAGTTCATGGCCGGCAAACTCGCCTACCCGCTGGTGGTATGGCGCAGCTACACCTTGTTCAAGCGCTCGGCCGAAGCCTTGCAGCTACACCAGTGGAAGGCTGCATTCAAGGATTTCGTCAGGGGCGTGGCGCAAATGGCCGCCCTGCGCAGTGCGCTGGACGGCACCGCCATTGCCCCACCGACTGAAAAGGAGCGCTCGCTGGCCGAGCTGACAGATGAGTCACTGCCCGCAGCCACCACCCTCGCCACCTGGCATGTCACCTGCCCTTCGCGCACCCGGCTGCAGCCGTTCGAGGCACAGGATGTGGCGTTGCAAGACCTGAAAAAGAGCACGCTCAGCCAGGTGTATGAAGACCAGGAAAACTCGAAATACTACGTGCCGCTGGCCGGCAAGGTGTATAGCGTCAAGAAAGCCGCACAACACTGGCGCCTCGCCAACGACGAGCAGGTGGGGCCGTACATCGGCCGTAATGCGCAGGGCATATGGGTACTGGAGCTGGGCGGCCAGGAGCCGCGCTTCGGCAGGGCTCAGTCGTACCTCAAGACGTGGCGCAATGAAGTACGGGATATCAACATTGAAGCGATCGGCATCCGCGATATTGGCGCGTTGACCTATTGGAAAGCCCAAGCCATCACTGAAGCGTTGAACTTTGCGACTTATTACGCGCTGAACTGCCGCCGCAACGTTGCGCGTTTTGCTGTACAACGCGACCCTGACAGCCGGGTTGGGCGATTTTTAGGGGAAATGTTTGGTGTCGTCACACTGACCCCGGACCAGGTCTTGAGAGTCACAAAAATAATCGACGAGATCATCGATGAACTCACCGACCCCAGCTTGACCGGTCCGAACTCCATGCGCTTTGTCGCGGGCACCAGCCGACAGGATCCGGCGTCGGATTATGCATTCATGATTCCCGCCGACAGAGAACGCAAGCTGTATCTGCTGAGCCGATTCTTCGACCCCAATCTGGACGTCTACCAGAACCGTCTGCTGGAGAATGTGGCGTTCAACATATCGACGCACGCCAGGGCCAGCACGCTGATTCACGAATTATCGCACTTGAAGCTCGACACCGTGGACATTGCCTACCTGGACAGCATGCGACCCTTCCCAGACTTGATCAATATCGCAAGGCCCGGCGCCGAAGTGCTTAAAACCACCCTGGAAGATTTGCGCAGCACCGCGTTATCGACGATGACGCCTGCAACGATGCTGTTCAAGACTCAAGACAGCCTCACCGAATTGTGGGAAGACTTTAAGCCTGGTTCTGCAATTGAAAAGAAAATTTTCAAGGCCACTGGCGCCAAGACCCTGCAGGACGCGAGGATCATTTTCATGTCAGTCCCTGAT
Source organism: Pseudomonas sp. PA-1-6B (assembly GCF_021609545.1). NCBI lineage: Bacteria > Pseudomonadati > Pseudomonadota > Gammaproteobacteria > Pseudomonadales > Pseudomonadaceae > Pseudomonas > Pseudomonas sp. PA-1-6B. The sequence goes on along the minus strand of NZ_WJZM01000058.1, from coordinate 19,710 downwards.
AAGCGTATTGACACCATCCTGGCCAACGCCGACTCGGTGACGTACCTGATCACCCATCTTGGCCGCCAGTTGGAGCCGGGGGCCTGAACGGCCCCCGGCGAGTGCATCAGTCTTTCTGGTCACGCAGCACGTTACCGGAAGCGCCGTCGATGCGCGCCTCATACACGATGCCATCGGACTTGCGACCTTTGACTTCCCAATAGCCATTGTCATCCGCTTCAGCGGCGTAGACCTCAATGTAGCCGGCCTTGGTTTTCGCCACCTCGATGGCTTTCTCAATGGTGATCCAGCCTGCACCCGGCTTGTCGGCCATGGCGGCGCCAGCGCTCAACAGCGCGGAAGTAGCACACAGGGCGATCAAGGTTTTCTTCAACATTTTCGTACTCCATAGTGGACGACAGGTTAATTCCTGATTTTTTAGGCGCACACAAACAAGAATAAGTTCCAATTGATGTGCAATCGCCATGATGCGGTTCTCGCCGTCTACCTTGGGAGGTTAGAATGTGGGAAATCAGGATGAGTTAATGAGCGAAAAGCCCCTTTCAGAAACCGAATATGACGCCATCACCGACGCCGCCGCGCATTGGTGCATGCGCCTGCATGCTGCAGATTGCACGGCGGACGAACGTCAGGCTTTTACCCAGTGGCACGATGGACATCCGCTGCACGCCTTCGAATATGCAGCCATGCTCGAGATCTGGGACGTGGCCGACCATCTGCCCCGCGACAAGCCTGAGGCGGTGGTGGTCCCAATCAAGAAGCCGCCCCGCCGCTTCCGCACCTACGCGGTGGCCGCAGCGGTGTGCCTGGCAGCATTGCCGCTTGCCGCCTTCACCGGCTGGGAAGCGGGCTGGTTGCCCAGCTCATATGAACGGTTCGAAGCAGCCAATGGCTTGAAAAAAGTCACCCTGGGCGATGGCAGCCAAGTGGAGTTGAACCTGGGTACCGAGTTGGTCTACAGCCATTACAAGGATCAGCGCCGTGTCACCCTGAAAAAGGGCGAAGCGTTCTTCAACGTCACGCACGACAGCAACCACCCGTTTATCGTGCGGGCCGGCGAAGGCCAGGTGCGAGTGACCGGCACGCAGTTCAATGTCTGGGAATATGAAGATCAGGTGCGGGTGATGTTACTGGAGGGCTCGGTGCAGATCTCCAGCGACGGCGAGCATGCCAGTGTGCCGCTTAGCCCAGGCATGCAAGCCAGTTTCCGCCAGGGTGACGCCACCCCGCAGGTCGCCGCTATCAACCCCGATGACACCGCGCTGGCATGGCGCCAGGGCAAGCTGGTGCTCGACAACCTGACCCTCACGGACGCCTTGCCCCTGATCAACCGCTACCTGAAAAAGCCGGTGATGCTTGCAGACGCCAGTACCGGTGCGATTCGCGTCGGCGGTATCTATAACATCAACGAGGTCAACAACCTCGTGCCCTCCCTGCCCAAGGTGTTGCCGGTCTACCTGACCCAAAACCAGGACGGCAACCCCGTGCTCAATTCCATTCCGCGTAAAACCCCCAAGGGCTGAGCCCGCTCGCACGAAGCGGTACGTTTGGGCCGCGGGTGTCCGTTTTTGAAACACCTCCCTCACCTGCATCGCCCGCCGTGTGCGGATTCATGGTTCTGTCACAGGCAGTGTTACATGGCTGAGACAGCGTGAGGCGAGCACAGGTATGCCTCAAGCGCTCAGGACTGTTTCAAACCTGAAACGGGGGTGCCATCACTTTGCCTCGACTTTAGCCCAACCCCTTGAATATCAACATTTAATAAAAAGCGGCACGCCTTCTGCTCTTTCCCTGACAACGCTGTTTAGGGTCAGCGTTAAGAATAAGGACTGCCGCCGTGAACACACTCACACACACCTCGTCGATAAACGTACTGCTGATCAGTTGCGTGCTCAGTGCAGGTGTCAGCCTGACGAGCCAGGCGGGTGACGGTGTGATCGTGACCGGGCGTACGGTGCAGGGCCACATGTACGGGCGCACCTCCCTGCCCGACCCCTACCCCAATACCGCCAACGCCAACCCCAGCAAAGAGATCAACAGCGCCCTGACCGGCGAACTCAGTGACAGGGACATCGGCGGCATCAGCAGTGGTTCCAGCCTCGCCCGCACCCTTCAGCCCAATGGCAGCTTGTCGGGCCTGGGTGCCACCCAAAACAGCATGTCGACACTTGGCGCTGGCGCAGCGGCCGGCCACGGTGCGGGCAGCGGCGGCAGCATGGGCGGGCAGATCAGCGACTCGGTCCAGCGTGGCATGGCGCCGCTCAACAATCTCGGCAGCATGATGGGGGGCAAGTGATGAAGCGCGCCCTGTTGATATTCGCCCTGCTGAGCAGCGCCTCGGCAATGGCCGACAACAGCGCCGTGATCAACCACAGCGGCCAGCAGTATGACGGTGTGCTGTCGATCAACCAGGCCGCCGGCACGGGGCAGCAAATGTCCAACAGCCGCGCCATCGCGCTCGGCGGCCAGGCCACCAACGTCGACATCCAGCGCGTCAACGGCAAGGTCGACCCGTCCCTGAACGCCAAGGCCGCGATCCAGGGCAACTCATTCAGCAGTGGCAACGGTGTGCTGGGCATCAACCAGTCTGCCGGGGCCAATAACCAATCCATCAACGCTGTGCGGATCAGCCTCAACCCTGGCCCGCAGAGCATCGATGACAGCGTCCTGTTGCAACAGAACACGACGACGCTGGCAACCGACTCAGGGCTCACCCCCACCACTGGCAGCCGCCAGGTCGTGACCAGCGACCAGGCCTTCACCGGCAGCCGAGGAGTGACACAGGTGAACCAGAGTGCCGGGGTGGGGAACCGAGTGGCTAACACCCTGGGCATCACTATCAAGTAACCGCTTGGTAGACGTGCGTTAGACCGTACCAACACTTAACCAACTAATTAGAAGCAAGGAGAAACACCATGAAACCTCAAATGGCTCTGAAACCAATGGTTTTCGCTCTCGCCGCACTCATGGCTGCTGCTGCTCAAGCGGGTGGCTGGCATCCAACCCCACAACCCACCGGTACCGTGGCCGCTGTGGTCACTGACGTACAAAAAAGCGAACACAACAAATTCGACGACACCAACACCGATAACAATGCATCAGCTGAAAATTCGGTAAATAGCAACAGCGGTAATGTCGGGGCCAACGTACAATCAGGTTCCGGCAACCAGGCTGACAACGCCGGCGCCATCTCCAGTGCCAAAGGCGACTTCGCCACCGTGTTTGCCGTGATTGATGTCGACCAAGGCAGCTCGCATAACAACTTCGTCAACAAAGGCACGCAAAACAACGCCTCTCTTGACGACTCCATCACCGGCAACTCCGGCAACGTGGGTTACAACGGCCAGGCCGGCCAGGGCAACCAGGGTAAAAACAACCTGGCCATCACCACCGCTGACGGCAAGAACATCGCAGCGGCTTCCAACACCGAGCAGAACTCGCTCAACAACAGCTACCTGAACACGGCCGCCAGCAGCCATGGTTATGGCAAGCCTCAGTACGTGTCCAACAACGCAAGCCTCGAAAACTCGGTTAACCGCAACTCCGGCAACGTAGGCGTCAACCTGCAATCCGGTGCGGGCAACCAAGGCAGCAACAGCCTGTCGATCGGCCAAGGTTGCAGCGTCTGCGCCAGCGGCGTGCGCTTCTGATCCAACGGGGCCTTGGCGACAAGGCCCTTTTTTATTCCAGTGTCCAACAGGTCATTCGATCATGCGTATCGCGACCCTCACCCTCCTGATGTTACTCACCGGCACGACCTGGGCAGGCACCATGGCAATCTCCGCCATGCCCGGCGGTGCGGTGATTTTCAAGAAGGTGGAGAGCATTCGCGAGCGCCGGTTCGCCAACCTGGTGGAACAGAAAACCGATTTCAGCTGCGGTGCCGCGGCACTCGCCACCATCCTGCGCCAGGCCTATTGGCTGGACGTCGACGAAGCACACATCATCAAAGGCATGCTGGTCACTGCCGACCAGGACCTGGTACGAACCCAGGGCTTTTCCATGCTGGATATGAAGCGCTACCTCGAAAGCATCGGCATGCGCGCCCGGGGCTACAAGATCGCGCCCGAGACCCTGCTGACCGTGAAAATCCCCGTGGTGGTGCTGCTGGAAATCCGCGGCTACAAGCACTTCGTGGTGTTGCAACGGGCCGACAAGGACTGGGTGTACATCGGTGACCCCGTATTGGGCCACAAGCGCTATTCCCATGACGATTTCGTCAAAGGCTGGAATGGCATTGTCTTCGCCGTACTGGGCGAGGGTTACGACAAGGCCAACGTCTTGCTCGACCCGCCTCTGCCGCTGACCGCCAAGAGCCAGATGAATGAGTTCCGGCCTGTGGGCGATGCCGAGTTGATGGATTTCGGTTTTATCCAGAGCGACTTCTTCTAGAAGCGCAATAAGGGGCAGGACGCCCCAGGAGCAGCAAATGAACACTTCCCGTTGGCTGACGGTCTTGTGTCTGGCCGCCTCAATGCCTGCTTATGCGTCCTCGGGGTTCAAGCCCATCGAACTCAAGGACGCCGAAATGGCCGAGCTGCGTGGCCGTTACGTGATGCCGGGGCGCATCATCAGCTTTGGCATTGTCATGAGCAGCACCTGGACCAATGCCGTCGGTGACAACATCACCGGCACGGCCAACATGCACATCGACAAGACCACCATTACTCCACAGTTCTACGTGCAAACCACCGGCTCGACCGGTACCGGCACGCGCCCCAACACCGGCACCGGAAATGTGGTCGGTGGTGCCGGCCTCGGCAGCGGCCAGGGCGTGACCCAAAGTGTACGCGCCGCCGGCGATGGCAACGCCGCCTACAACAATGTGGGCATCAACGTCGAAAATGGGGTTACCCCCGCCAATAACCTGCAGTCCGGCCAGGTGCTGGTGGCGGGCGGCACAGTGACCGGGGACAGCGCCGCGGGCCGTGTCAGCGTATCGGCCAACAGTGGCGGCGTGCAGATGGCCATCCAGGCCAATCACAACCAGGGCAACAGCCTGCAACAGATCGGCGCGGGGAATGTGCTTCAGGGCACGGTATTGACCGGCGATAGCAACCTTGTCAGAAACATCACCCAGATCAATGTCGTGATGAACAATAGCGGGCTGAATAACGCCGCGTTGAACTGCAACCTGGATCAACTCAAAGGCCTACGCACGCTCGGTTATTGAACTACGCTGACCCTCGACACTCACGCATTAGAAAAGGACGGCTTATTTCATGCATCGATCGTTATCGCTACGTGCGGTGGTTTGTTTGAGTACGCTCTTGCCCGCATCCGTGCTGTATGCCGCGCCAGACGCTGACATCGAAACCCTGAAGAAGGAACTCCTGGAACTCAAGCAACGCTACGACGTGCAGCAAAAAGCCTTGGCCGTGCTGGAGCAGCGTGTGCGCCAGGTCGAGGACCAACCGGCAACGCCCGCCCCCAGGCGTCTGGCCAAATCACCGGCAGACTTCAAGAACGGCGCTAACACTGTCGCGGCTAGCGGTACGGGCGCAGCCGCGGCATCCGGTGGCGCTGGCGGGGGTGGCAGCTCCTACGGCCAGGCCCTCAAGGACGACTCCGCCCCTGCGCAAAGTGTGAGCAACCTGTACAACGAAGCCAGCGGCTTTTTCGGCAATGGCAAGTTCAGCGTGGAAACCGGCATCACCTATGCCCGTTATGACGCGCGCCAGTTGACGCTCAATGGTTTCCTGGCGCTGGACTCGATTTTCCTCGGCAACATCAACCTGGACCGGATCAAGTCCGACAGTTGGACCCTGGACCTTACCGGGCGCTACAACGTCGACAACCGCTGGCAGTTCGACCTGAACGTGCCGGTGGTGTACCGCGAGTCCACCTACCAGTCGGGCGGCGCCGGCAACGACGCCACCGCCACCTCCGAAGGTTCCGTGACTCGTGACCCGACCATCGGCGATGTCAACTTTGGCGTGGCGTACAAGTTCCTCGACGAAACCTCGACCTTGCCGGACGCGGTGGTATCCGTGCGCGTCAAGGCACCGACGGGCAAGGAGCCTTTTGGCATCAAACTGGTCCAGCAACCGAACAACGACAACCTCTACGTGCCCGAAAGCCTGCCCACGGGCAACGGGGTCTGGTCGGTCACACCGGGCATTTCCCTGGTCAAGACCTTCGACCCGGCCGTGTTGTTCGGTTCGTTGTCGTACACCCATAACTTTGAAGACTCGTTCGATGACATCAGCAGTCAAGTCAATCAGAAGGTGGGAGGCAAGGTGCGCCTGGGCGACAGCTTCCAGTTCGGGGTCGGCGTCGCCTTTGCCCTGAACGAGAAGATGAGCATGTCGTTCTCGGTTTCCGACCTGGTGCAGCGCAAGAGCAAACTCAAGCCGGATGGCGGCGACTGGCAATCGGTGGTGTCCAGCGATGCCAACGCGGGCTACTTTAACGTGGGTATGACGATTGCCGCTTCGGATAACCTGACCATCGTGCCGAACCTTGCGATTGGCATGACCGATGATGCACCGGACTTTACGTTCAGCCTGAAATTCCCGTATTACTTCTGATTGGTTTGCCCGCAGGCGGTGGGTCAGTTGATGCATCTGTGACTGCACTCCCGCCTTCGCAGGCAAGCCAGCTCCCACATTGGCAATGTATTGCCCACAAAATCAACGCCTGGCACAGATCCCCTGTGGGAGCGGGCTTGCCCGCGAAAGCGGAGTGTCAGTCACTGAATCTCTAACTGAACCACCGCTTTCGCAGGCAAGCCAGCTCCCACATTGGTTATGTATTGCCCACAAAATCAGCGCCTGGCACAGATCCCCTGTGGGAGCGGGATTGCCCGCGATAGCGGTGTGCCAGTCACCGAATCTTCAACTGAACCACCGCTATCGCAGGCAAGCCAGCTCCCACATTGGTTATGTATTGCCCACAAAATCAGCGCCTGGCACAGATCCCCTGTGGGAGCGGGCTTGCCCGCGAAAGCGGAGTGTCAGTCACTGAAGCTTTAACTGAACCACCGCTTTCGCAGGCAAGCCAACTCCCACTTTGGTTTTACCCGCCCTAGCGGATCTGGTGTTTGTGCAGCAACCGGTAGAACGTCGGCCGGGAAATCCCCAGCACGCGGGCCGCGACACTGAGGTTGTCGCTGTGCCGGTTGAGCACATCGCACAGCGCCTGACGTTCGGCACGGTGCTTGTAGTCTTCCAATGTCGCCATCGGCGCCGAAATGACCTGCTGGCCCTGCAGCCCCAGGTCAACCGCTTCGATCTGCCGCCCTTCGGCCAGCACCAGGCCGCGCCGTACGCGGTTGGCCAGTTCACGCACATTGCCCGGCCACGGGTGTTGCCCCATCGCCACCAAAGCCTCTTCGCTGAAACTGCGCGGGCGTCGCCCGGTTTCCTGGCTGTAGAACCGTGAAAAGTGGTTGGCCAGCATTGCCACGTCGCCATGGCGTTCGCGCAACGGCGCGGTGACCACTTGCAGCACATTCAGGCGGTAATACAGGTCTTCGCGAAAGGCGCCCTTCTCCACCGCGGCCTCGAGGTTGACGTGGGTGGCAGCCAACACGCGTACATCCACCGGGATCGGCTGGCTGCCGCCAACGCGTTCGATGTGTTTTTCCTGAAGAAAGCGCAACAGGTTGGCTTGCAGCTCCATCGGCAGATCGCCGATTTCATCGAGGAACAGGGTGCCGCCGTTGGCCGCTTCAATACGTCCGATCTTGCGCTGATGGGCGCCGGTAAAGGCGCCTTTTTCGTGGCCGAACAGCTCGGACTGGATCAGGTGTTCAGGGATGGCGCCGCAATTGATCGCGACAAACGGCTTGGCGTGCCGTTGGGACTGGCGGTGCAAAGTCTTGGCCACTAACTCTTTGCCCGTACCGCTGTCACCGCGGATCAGCACCGGGGACTCAGTAGGCGCCAACTTGGACAACAACTTGCGCAACTCTCGGATGGGACGGCTTTCGCCCAGCAATTCATGGGGCTCATCCACCGGGGCGTAGCCCTTGCCACGCAGGCGCGCCATGCCGAACGCACGGCCCAGGGTCACCTGCACCCGGGACACATCGAAGGGCAAGGTATGAAAGTCGAAAAACCATTCGCAGACAAAATCGCCGACGTTCTGCAAACGCAGTACATCCTGGCTGAGCACGGCGATCCACTCGGTGCCGCTGCGACCAATCAACTCTTTGACTGCTTCAGGGCGTTCCAGGTGATCGCGTTGCAAACGCAGCAGGCCCACATCGCAGGAGCGCTCACCTACCGCCTCCAAGGCACAGCTGTCCACTTCCCAGCCGGCGGTGCGTAAACCGGGTAATAACCCGTGGCAATCGTCACAGGGGTCGACCACCAGTAAGCGGCGTTGAGCGGGTGTCGCAACCATGACTGTTCCTTGGCGCCAATATTGTTAAAGTTATTTAGAAACAACAGTTTGTGTCGACTGTTGGTAACCCTAGCAAGATCTTGACGCTTACCTTGTACCCTTTCGCTATAAGCGTGGGCAAAAAGCCATGCCTGTTTCGTAGCGCGCCAGAAGTTGCTCGCCAGTGAAAGGTTTATTGCGCTTTCAAAACAGCCGCTTACATGACGTCAATCAGGGAACGTTAAAATTTCTTGCCCTAGCATGTGACCCGCACCCCACCATCGTGCATCAGTACAAGTAACCCACCGCACGGTCAGCCCAACCGCCGGTACTCACTTGAATGGGCATACAGAGAGAAGACCCAAATGAACGCTCCGCTGCGCATCAACGAAGCTCTTTTGATTGCAGACCGTGCCTTCCAGCCTTTTCAATGCGTGGCCTGGCACGATGGCGTTGGCGCCCTCAGCCTGAGCGTCATCGACCGCACCAACACCCGCATCGGCAGCAAACAGTTGCCGTCGACTGCCTATACCGACCCGGCCCAACTTGAAAACCTGCTATTGCAGGCCCGTGCCGAGCTCGATAAAGATGGCCACCAGTTGCAACACTGGGCGATGCCAAAGTAATGCAATGCAGCAACTTCCAGCCCAAGTAAAACTTGAGCTGGAAGTTGTACAGTCATACGTGCACGCTTAACGTGCGGCGAGAATAAAGCGTTCGAACGCCTCGGCAGCGCCGTCTTCGACATTGCTGCCGGTGACCACATTGGCCTGGCGCTTGACGGTTTCTTCGGCCTGGCCCATGGCAATCGACAACCCCGCCACATGAAACATCGCCGGGTCATTGCCACCGTCTCCAATCGCAGCCGTTTGTGCAAGCGGTACGCCCAGGTGTTCAGCCAGGGTTTTCAAGGCTTCGCCTTTATTGGCCAGCATCGCGGTCACGTCCAGATACACCGGCTGCGAACGCGACACCTGGGCCAACCCCTGCACTTTCGGCTGCAATTGCGCTTCCAGCTCCACCAGCAACTGGGTGTTGTTGCTGGCGGCGACGATCTTGTCGACCCTGTCCAGGTAAGGCTCGAAACTCTCCACCACTACCGGCCCATAGCCCAAGCCATCGGCTTCGCGCTGCACCATGGGCCCGGGCGGATCACGGCGCAGCCAGTCGCCATCGGCAAACACCCAGACTTCCACGTCCGGCTCGCTGGAAAACAGCGACAGGGTGATCAGCGCCGCTTCCGCCGGCAGATGATGAGCAATCAGGATGCTGCCATCCGGGTTGACCAACGTACCGCCATTAAAGCCAGCCACCGGCACATCGATGCCAAAGGTCTCGATCAAATGCCGCATGGCCTTGGGCGGACGCCCGCTGGCCAGGCTGAAAATCACCCCAGCCTCGCGCATAGCGCGAATGGCATCGGCGGTGCGTTGGCTGAGGCTGTGGTCGGGATGCAATAGCGTCCCGTCCACATCACTGAGGACAAACCGGACGGGATGAATCGTCACGTCACTCATCCGAGGCTATGCCAGGCGCGGCCATCGCGGGCCAGCAAGGCATCGGCCGCCGCCGGGCCATCCTCACCAGCCTTGTAGGCCTGGATACCATCATCTTGCTTCCACGCATCCAGGAACGGCTGCACCGCACGCCAACCGTTCTCGATGTTGTCGGCGCGCTGGAACAGGGTCTGATCGCCGGTCATGCAGTCGTAGATCAGGGTTTCGTAACCCGTCGACGGCTGCATCTCGAAGAAGTCCTTGTAGTCAAAGCCCAACTCGATATTGGCCATCTCCAGGGTCGGCCCAGGCTGCTTGGCCAACAGGTCGAACCACATGCCTTCGTTCGGCTGGATCTGGATTTTCAGGTAAGTGGGCTTGAGTTCATCGACTTCGGTATCGCGAAATTGTGCATAAGGCGCCTGCTTGAAGCAGATCACGATCTCGGTGTCGCGGATGCTCATGCGCTTGCCGGTACGCAGGTAAAACGGCACACCGACCCAACGCCAGTTATCAATCATCACTTTTAGCGCGACGAACGTCTCGGTGCTGCTGTCCGGCGCGACGTTGGCTTCTTCGCGATAGCCGGGCAATGGCTTGCCGGCGATTTCGCCAGCGGTGTATTGGCCGCGCACCGAGTTGGCCCGCGCATCTTCCAGCGACCAGGGGCGGATCGCACCGACCACTTTGGCCTTCTCACCCCTCACCGCGTCGGCACCAAAGGCTGCCGGCGGCTCCATGGCGACCATTGCCAGCAGCTGGAACAGATGGTTGGGCACCATGTCGCGCAAGGTGCCGGTTTTTTCGAAAAAATTACCCCGGGTTTCAACGCCGACGGTTTCAGCGGCAGTAATTTGCACGTGATCGATATAGTGGTTGTTCCAGAACGCTTCGAACAGCACGTTGGAGAAACGGCTGACCAGGATGTTCTGCACCGTCTCCTTGCCCAGGTAATGGTCGATGCGGTAGATCTGCTTCTCGCTCATCACCTTGAGCAGGCAGGCGTTGAGCGCCTCGGCGGTGGCCAGGTCGGAGCCGAACGGCTTCTCGATAACCACGCGCCGAAAGCCCTCGTCCGTTTCATTCAACAAACCGGCACTGCCCAGGCGCTGCACCACTTCACTGAAGAAGCGCGGTGCAGTGGCGAGGTAGAACACCGCGTTGCCGGTGCCGCTGTCAGCGATCTTGCTGGCGATATCGGCATAGGTGCTGTCGTCGAGGAAATCGCCCTCGACGTAGCTGATGCCCTTGGCCAGTTGCGCCCACAACGCGGGGTCGAGGGCGTTCTCGGCATTGCCCCTGACTTTGCTGGAGGCTTCGGTACGAATGAAGTCCTCGAGTTTCTTGGCAAAGTCCGCATCGCTGATGGCGTTGTGATCAACACCGACGATACGCAGGCCATCACCGAGCAAACCGTCACGGCTGAGGTTGTACAGCGCCGGCATGAGCAGGCGCTTGACCAGGTCGCCATGGGCGCCAAACAGAAACAATGTGGTGGGTGGAGCAGGTTCGGCCTTGGGTTTCTTGCCGTTGGCGGTCATTTTTTGGAAGTCTCCACATGACCACCAAAGCCGAAGCGCATGGCAGACAGCATTTTGTCACCGTAGGTGCTCTGCTGGCGGGAACGGAAACGCGCGAACAGCGAGGTCGACAACACCGGAACCGGCACCGCCTGCTCCATCGCTGCTTCGATGGTCCAACGGCCTTCACCGCTGTCGGCCACGGAGCCCGAGTAGCCGTCGAGTTTCGGGTCGGTGGCCAGGGCGTCGGCGGTCAGGTCCAACAGCCAGGACGACACCACGCTGCCACGACGCCAGACTTCGGCGATGTCGCCAACGTTGAGGTCAAAGCGCTGGTCTTGCGGCAGGTTTTCCGAGTTCTTGGTCTTGAGGATGTCAAAACCTTCGGCAAACGCCTGCATCATCCCGTACTCGATGCCGTTGTGGATCATCTTGACGAAGTGCCCGGAACCCGCTGGGCCGGCGTGAATGTAGCCCTGCTCGGCACGTGGGTCGGCAGAGGCCGAACGGTCCTTGGTGCGCGGAATGTTACCCAGGCCCGGCGCCAGGCTTTTGAAGATCGGGTCGAGGCGATTCACGGTCTCGGTGTCGCCACCGATCATCATGCAATAGCCCCGTTCCAGGCCCCAGACGCCGCCCGAAGTGCCCACGTCCACATAGTGCAGGCCCTTTTCAGCCAGGGCCTTGCCGCGACGCACGTCGTCCTTGTAGTTGGTGTTGCCGCCGTCGATGATCACATCGCCGTCTTCCAGCAGTTCGCTCAGTGCGTTGATGGTGTCTTCGGTGGGCGCGCCCGCCGGCAACATGACCCAGACAGCACGGGGCTTTTGCAGGCCGGCCACCAGCGCTTTCAAGTCGGCAACGCCGGTGGCGCCCTCCTCGCTCAAGGCTTTGACGAAGGCTTCGTTACGGTCGTATACAACGGTGGTATGCCCATTGAGCATCAGGCGCCGCGCAATGTTACCGCCCATGCGGCCTAGTCCGATAATCCCCAGTTGCATGTGCTGATGCTCCTAACTTCTAAAAAATGTGTGACATAGTTTATAGCGCAATGAGGCTAATGAGGGTTAGTCCAGAGCGGATCCGTGTAGTTTCATGGCAAAAAAGTTGCCATCGTTTCACCATCACCCCGGCAAAAGTCACACGACCGCAAAAAATAAAAAAGTTCCCTTGCCGCGAAAAAGAATTCAAACTTGCTTCCGACTGTTGCCAGAAACCTGTTTCGGCACCGCGATCTACCGGCTATTTGCGAGGTAAGCAATGAGCACAGCACAGATGACCCGTCCGCCACAGACCCTCTACGTCACCCTCCGTCGCGATGAATTGCGCCAGTTGAAAGACGAGCGCGATCAGTTGCAACAGGAAGTCCTGCGCCTGCGCTTGCACCTTCAAGCCCAGCTCGATCAGCCGTCGGATGCCAAGCCTGCCCTGTGCTGATGCCCGCGCCGAACGCGTTGTAAGGCAATACCTACAGAAAACTCACAAAGTTTTCACATTCCCCTCTTGATACTCCCGTTCCGCGATGCCGCTCACTTCCTGGGCGGCCCGATGTTGCGCGCCTGTGCGCGACAATCTATTTCTGATGGGGCGCTGGATGGCGATGTTCAAACGCAGCACGACGACTGCGAAAGGCTTTGATTGGGCCGGCCTTGGCTGGTTATTCCTGTTTTTCTGGTATTTCTCGGGTATTACCCAACTTCTTATCCAGCTGACCGGCACCTCCGGCTTCAGTGGCTTCCGCCAGGCCTTCTTCATGAGTGCGCTGTGGCTGGCGCCGATGCTGCTGTTCCCGCGTCGTACGCGCCTGCTCGCCGCCTTGATCGGCGTGGTGCTGTGGGCTTGCTCCATGGCGAGCCTGGGTTATTTCTTCATTTACCAGCAGGAATTCTCCCAGAGCGTCATCTTCATCATGTTCGAGTCGAACATCTCTGAAGCCGGCGAATACGCCACCCAATACTTTGCCTGGTGGATCGTGCTGGCGTTCATTGCCCACACCGCCTTCGCCATCTTCCTGTGGACGCGCTTGCGCCCGGTGTATCTGCCTCGCGGCCAGTCGATCGTGGCAGCCATTGCCATCGTCCTGGCGGTGGTGGGCTACCCACTGGTCAAGCAGATCGCCACCAGCGAAACCATGGAATTGGCCATCGATCGTTTTGAAACCCGCATCGAGCCTGCCGTGCCTTGGCAGATGATCGTCGCCTATCGTCGCTACACCGAGCAGTTGGACAACATGCAAGGCATGCTCACCAGTGCAAGCAAGATCCCGCCCTTGAACAACCTCAAGGACAGCATGGCCGGCCAGCCGTCCACACTTGTCTTGGTCATCGGCGAGTCGACCAACCGCCAGCGCATGAGCCTCTACGGCTACCCGCGCAACACCACGCCGGAGCTGGACAAGCTGCGCGACCAACTGGCCGTGTTCGATAACGTCATCACCCCGCGCCCCTACACCATTGAAGCGCTGCAACAGGTGCTGACCTTCGCTGACGAAGAAAACCCGGACCTGTACCTCAAGACACCGTCGATTGTCAGCGTGATGAAACAGGCTGGCTACAAGACCTTCTGGATCACCAACCAGCAGACCATGACCAAACGCAACACCATGCTCACGACCTTTTCCGAACAGGCCGACGAGCAGGTGTACCTGAACAACAACCGCAACCAGAACGCCCGTCAGTACGACGGCGACGTACTGGCGCCGTTTTCCAAGGCCCTGGCCGATACCGCCGAACGCAAGTTCATCGTGGTGCACCTGCTGGGCACCCACATGAGCTACCAGTACCGCTACCCGCAGACCTTCGACAAGTTCACCGACCGCCAGGGCGTGCCGGCGGGTGTCAGCGATGCGCAGTTGCCGACCTACAACAGCTATGACAACGCGGTGCTGTACAACGACTTCGTGGTCTCCAGCCTGATCAAGGACTACGCCAAGACCGACCCCAACGGCTTTTTGCTGTACCTCTCGGACCACGGCGAAGACGTGTTCGACTCCGCCGGCCACGACACCTTGGGCCGTAACGAAGGCAAGCCGACCGCGCCGATGTACACCATCCCGTTCATGGCCTACGCCTCGCCCAAATGGCGCGAAAATCACGACTGGAGCTTCGCCGGCGACTTGCAGCGGCCTTACAGCAGTTCGCAGTTGATCCACACCTGGGCCGACATGGCAGGCTTGAGTTTCGATGAGCTGGACCACAGCAAGAGCCTGGTAAGCGACAGCTTCAAGCCTCGCCCCCTATTGATCGGCAACCCTTACGAGACCAAGCAGAAGGCGCTGATCGACTTCAGCCTGATCAAGCCCAAGAAGGCCGACGGCGCCGAAGTGGTGGCCAAGTAAGCCAGGGTCTTGTAACAGAAAGATAACAATCATTCTCGTTTGAGCCTAAAGTTCCGCAGTTCCTTTCGTCTTTGAACCAAGCCCTCCCTGCCTGGGGAGGTATCAAAGACGACAAGGAGTCTGCAGCGATGTTTGCGCCCTTCACCCGTTCCATGACCTTCACCTTCGGCTTGTTCAGCCTGGCGCTGAGCCCGGATTCGCTGGCCGACACCGCCCCCGATACAGCCCCCGCCAAAGCCCTGGAACTGGGCGCGACCACCATCAGCGCCGACGGCCTGGGCGCCACCACCGAGCACACCGGCGCCTACACTACTGGCTCGATGAGCACCGCCACGCGGCTGAACCTCTCCGTCAAGGAAACCCCGCAATCGATCTCGGTGATCACACGCCAGCAGATGGACGACTTCAATCTCAATACCCTGACGGATGTGTTGCGCCAGACCACGGGCGTCAACGTTCAGCATTACGACTCCGATCGTGTCTACTACTCCGCCCGAGGCTATGGCATCAGCAACTTCCAGGTTGACGGGATGCTCAACACTTTCGGCTACATGAAGACCGACGCCGACACCATCATCTACGACCGCATCGAAGTAGTGCGCGGCGCGACGGGCCTGACCACGGGCGCAGGCGACCCTTCGGCCACCGTCAACATGGTGCGCAAGCGCCCTACCGCCCAGTGGCAGGCCAAGACCGGCATCAGTGGCGCCAGCCATGACAACTACTACAGCTACGTTGACGTGGGCGGCCCGCTGGCGTTCGACGGCAAACTGCGCGGGCGTAGCGTGCTGGCTTACCGCGACAGCAAGTCTTTTCGTGACAACTATGGACTGCAGCGGGCGGTGGGCTACGGCATTCTCGAGGCTGACCTTTCCGACGATACCGTGCTGGCCGCAGGCTTTGATTACCAGGACAAACAGGTGCAAGGCACGTCTTGGGGCACCGTGCCCTACTGGAACAGCCAGGGCGGCAAGGCCAGGCTGCCCCGCTCCACCAACATGGCGGCGCACTGGAGTTCCTGGCCGCTGACCGATAAGACCACCTTCGCCACCCTCGACCATCGGCTCGGCGGCGACTGGCACCTGAAGGCCGCCTATACCCATCGCCAGAGCGACACCGATGGCAAGGTGTATTACGGCGGCGCCGGTTTCCCCAACCCCGACCGCAGCGGCATGACGGCTTGGGCCAGCCATATGCGCGGTACCTCGCGCATGGAGGCCATCGACCTCAACCTGGCCGGCAGCTACACGCTGCTGGGCCGCGAACACGCGCTGATGATGGGCTATGGCGAAGCCGCCCAACGGGATGTCTCGCCCTTCATGCGCAGCGACCTGCCAGCCAGCTATTACCCCATTCAGGACTGGAAGCACATGGGCGGCATCGGCAAGTTCACCGACCAGGTGACCGACCTGAAGGGTGAGCACAGCAAGAAACAACAGAAAGCCGGCTACCTGGCCACAAGGCTGAGCCTCACGGACCGCTTGCACGCCGTACTGGGCAGCCGTTACGGCAGTTGGGAGCTGGAAAGCGCAGAGCCCAAATACGATGCCAACGACCAACTGACCGCTTCGGGCAAAACCAGCCAGACCCACAATGATATGTGGACGCCCTACGCCGGCCTGCTCTACGACATCACGCCGCAGTACACCGTCTACGCCAGCTATACCGACATCTTCAAACCCCAGGACTACCGTGATGCCAACAAGAAGTACCTGGAGCCTGTGGTCGGCAGTAACTACGAAGTGGGCCTCAAGGGCAGTGTGCTGAACGAGCGCTTGAACCTGGCCGCCGCGTACTTCTGGAGTACCCAGGACAACGTCGCCGAGCGGGATGACTCAGTCCCGCCCAACCCGGTCACGGGCGAGGAGTACTACAAATCCGGCGGCAAAGGTAACAAGGTCAACGGCTTCGAGCTGGAAGCCGCCGGTGAAATCACGCCGGACTGGAACCTGTCCGCCGGCTACACCTACACCCATTCGGTCAATGGCTCTGACAAACGCAACAACACCAGCCAACCCTTGAACCTGGTGAAGATCTCCAGCGCCTATCGCCTGCCCGGCGCCTGGCGCAAACTGACGGTCGGCGGCGCCGTGAACTGGCAAAGCGAAACCTACGACTTCAGCAACCGCCCGACCGGGCAGCGCAACAGCGAAGGTAGGCCAATAACCACCCGGGCGAAAATCACGCAACAGGGCTACACCGTGGTCAATCTGATGTCGCGCTACCAGTTCGACGAACAGGTTTCGGCGTCGGTCAACGTGAACAATCTCTTTGATAAGAAATATTACGAGCGCGTTGGCTTTTATAACGGCGTGTATTGGGGCGAACCGCGCTCCGTCACGCTGGCATTGGATTGGAAGTTATAGCCTCGCACGTTGAAGTTAACAAAACTGTTAACTTCAACGGCATCTCCCGTTAATTCCCACTTAATAAGATAACGCCATAGTCGCTCCATGATCTGATCACGAAGCGACCAGACACCTATCACTTTAATGGGGATACCACTATGAAACTCTCGACCTTGATGCTGGCCAGCCTGATGACCCTGACCTCTGCCGCTGCCTTTGCAGAGGGCGGCGCAGAGCGCTCCAAGGAGTTCTACAACAACTTCAGCTTCATTCAGGAAAAAACCCACGGCAAGGCTGAGCAACAAGTTGCCAGCGCCGATGGCAAGTCGGTCAAGGCCGACACGCTTGATCAGGCGCAACCGAACAGCTGAGTTAATGCTTACTTAATCCGTAGCACCCTGCGCCATTCTGCTCCGTTGGCAAAGGTTTATTGGGCGCCATTTAATGGCGCCTTTTTTTGCCGGTTATTTATTACAACGATTTATTCCAGAACAACATCCGCCCATGGGCCGGATCAAACACTGAGTCGTCAAAACCGAACTTGCGGTACGCCGCCTGCGCCAGAGTATTGCCTTCCAGCACTTCGAGGGTAATCTTGCAGCAACCGCGCTGCCGGGCGATTTCCTCGACCTTTTGCAGCATCTTCTGACTCAACCCCAACCCCCGAAACTGCTCTTTCACCACCACATCATGGACATTGACCAAGGGCCGGCAGGCGAAGGTCGAAAAGCCCTCGAAACAATTGACCAATCCCGCTGGCTCCCCCCCGACGAACGCCAGCACACTGAACGCGTGTGGGCGCTTGGCCAGTTCGGCTGGCAACTGCTGCAAGAGATCGGCTGGCAGGCTATGGCCGCCGCCCATCGGATCTTCAGCGTAATGGTTGAGCAACAGGCCAATGGCGTCGGCGTGCACGGCGTTGGTATAGCTGGCTTGCAGCACCAGGATGTCTGGGGTGTCCATTTCCTTCCTCGATAGCGACAACCAGGGAATCGTTTCCCTTTGAGAGCTGCGATTGTAAGCGTGGAGTCGGCAGTAGATGAAGGAGATAAGCGACAAATCGCTGACAGAAAATGCGAAGCTTGCGCGCATCAAAGCGTGCAAAGAGCTTTGGAGCGGCGATTTTTCCTAAGTGGCGAAGCGTTCCAACTGCATCTCTTGCAGACGGCTCAGGGTGCGGCGGAAAGGAAACTCCAGGTAGCCTTCGGTATACAGGCTGTGCAATGGCACCTCGGCGTCGATAAAGAGTGGCACTTTGCGGTCGTAGCATTCGTCCACTAACGCGATAAAACGCCGTACGCTGTCGTCATGCACCGACAACTGTGGCAACTCTCGATCCCCGGCCACCACGCGCTCGGCGCCGTCTTCGGTGCCACGGGCAATCCGGCCCGGGCGTTTCTGTGCACTGAGGTTGGGGACGTCTCCTAGCAGGATGGCGTGGAAGCGATCACATAACAGCATGAAATCCATCGCGGCCAGGGGCTGCTCACACAGGTCGGCATAGCGACACCAAAGCACGGTGTCACTGGCCTGCACCGTCATGATGGTGCGGTACCCTACGCTTACCACCCCGCTGGTCACGGTTTGGCCTTGGCTCAACTGTCGGAACAGCGCCGCCAGTGCCTCGGGCTGATTCACCCAATAGCGCTGCATGCCCACGCCGGGATGCAAGCGATGATCCTCGCCACCGTCCACGGCCACCACCTGCATATGCTGCTT
Source organism: Pseudomonas sp. PA-1-6B (assembly GCF_021609545.1). Lineage (NCBI taxonomy): Bacteria > Pseudomonadati > Pseudomonadota > Gammaproteobacteria > Pseudomonadales > Pseudomonadaceae > Pseudomonas > Pseudomonas sp. PA-1-6B. The sequence goes on along the minus strand of NZ_WJZM01000058.1, from coordinate 962 downwards.
GAGCGCGTCGATACCCGGCAGGAAACGCTCACGGTTGAAGCCGCCGGCATACAACTGGTCGGGCGGCTGGTTGGACGTGCACACCATCACCACACCCTCTTCGAACATCACTTGGAACAGGCGGCCGAGAATGATCGCGTCACCGATATCATTCACAAACAATTCATCGAAGCACAGCACGCGCACCGCCTGGCTCAGCTCCCTGGCCAACGCCTGCAAGGGGTCCTGGGTGCCCGTGAGCTGGAATAAGCGCTGGTGCACCCACGCCATGAAGTGGTGAAAATGCTGGCGCCGCGCAGGCACGCGCAAGCTTTGGTAGAACTGGTCCATCAACCAGGTCTTGCCACGCCCCACCGGGCCCCACAGGTAAACGCCGGCAATCGACGAACGCCCTTGATGCAAGGCCTCGTGACAGGTTTGCAAGGCTTGTACCGCCCGGCGCTGGGCGTCGTCGGCGACGAAACCTGGCTGGGCGATGGCATGTTGGTAAGCGGCGAGAGGCGAGTCAAAAGTCATGCTTGCCAGTATGACGGACGCAGAGCTGTCCAGGCGCGAAATCTTGGGCTGTTTGCCTGAGGCGAGCATGAGTATTTGCACAACGCTGTAGCGGTAGACGGTAACCACGATGCGAAGTGAGCCGCTGTCAGAGCGGAACCCTAGGTGGCCGTTACCGCAGGAATGGATATGTACGGTCTGATAACCCTGTGTCGGCTGGCATGCCGCCATCGCAGGCAAGCCAGCTCCCACAGTTGGAACCCGGCGCGTCAGGTAGAAATGCGTCGGCTGGCAGGCCGTCTTCGCAGGCAAGCCAGCTCCCACAGTTGGAACCCGGCGTGTCAGGTAGAAATGCGTCGGCTGGCAGGCCGTCTTCGCAGGCAAGCCAGCTCCCACAGTTGGAACCCGGCGTGTCAGGTAGAAATGCGTCGGCTGGCAGGCCGTCTTCGCAGGCAAGCCAGCTCCCA